>JBLIJY010000257.1:0-4226 GCA_047636095.1 Hydrogenophaga sp.
ACCAGCGACGTGCAAAAAATTATCATCACCCGAGCGCTGTAGCCGCTTATCTGGCCTTGTCAGTTTGTGTGTACGGGTAACATTCCCCGATGAACATCATCATTTTGGGCGCTGGGCGAGTCGGTGAAAGCGTGGCCGAGAGCCTGGCCTCGGAGCAGAACGACATCACCGTGATCGACCTCAGTGCTGCGCGCCTGCGCCAGCTGGAGGAGCGCTTTGATTTGCGCGGCGTGGTGGGCAACGGCATCCAGCCCTCGGTGTTGCGCGAGGCAGGCGCGCAAGACGCCGATATGGTGATCGGCTGCGCGGCCAACGACGAGACCAACCTGGTGTTCTGCAAGGTCGCGCACGATGTGTTCAACGTGCACAGTACCATCGCCCGGCTGCGCTCGTCCGAGTTCGTCGAGGGCGAGGAGCTGTTGGGCAAGAGCGGCTTCGCGGTTGACCATGTGATCTGCCCGGAAGACTCGGTGACCCGCTACATCCGCCAGCTCATCAGCTACCCGGAAGCCTTGCAGGTGGTCGAGTTTTCGCAAAAACGCGCCTGTCTGATGGTGGTGCGAGCCACCGGCGGGGGCGCGGTGGTGGGCCACACCATCGCCGAGCTGCGCGAACGCATGCCCAACGCCGAGATGCGCATCGTGGCGCTGTACCGGCTCGACACCGAAATGGATACCAAGCCCACCACGCGCATCCTCCCCGGAGACGAGCTCTTTGTCTTGGCCGACATTCGAAAGACCCGCCAGGTGCTCAGCGCCATTCACAACGTGGACAAGCCGGTGCAGCGCGTGATGATCGCTGGCGGTGGACGCGTCGGGCTGCGGCTGGCCCGCAGTTTGGTTGACCAGTGCGAAGTCAAGATCATCGAGCGAGACCCCAAGCGCTGCGAATACCTGGCCAGTCAGCTGCCGTCTTCGATGCTGATCTTGCAAGGCGACGGGTCCGATGAAGACCTGTTGCAAGACGAGAATGTGGGCACGATGGACATGTTCCTCGCCCTCACCAGTGACGACGAGGACAACATCATGTCGGCCATGCTGGCCAAGCGCCTGGGCGCCAACCGGGTGCTCTCCCTGATCAACCGCCGCGCCTACGCCGACATGATGCAGGGCAGCACGATCGACATCGCGATCTCGCCCGCGCAAACCGTTATCGGCGAGTTGCTGGCGCACCTGCGCCGCGGTGATGTGGCGGCGGTGCACAGCCTGCGCCGTGGTGCGGCTGAGGCGCTGGAGGGGATTGCGCGCGGCGACTTCAAAACCTCCAAGCTGGTGGGCCGGCGCATCGAAGAGATCAAGCTGCCCCAGGGCGCGAGCATTGGCGCCATCGTGCGCGGTGAGGGTGCCAAGACCCATGTGCTGATGCCGCACCACGACATGCTGATCGAGACCGACGACCACATCATCATTTTCATTCCCAACAAACGACAGGTGCGTGAGGTGGAGAAGCTGTTCCAGGTTGGCGCCACCTTCTTCGGCTGAGTCCTCGCATGTACAGCCTGCTGCCCGTTCTCGGCATTTTTGCGCGCATTCTGATTGCGTTTTCTCCGGCTTTTTTTGTGCCACTGGGCTGGGCGCTGGCGCTGGACGCCGATGAACATGCGCAAATGTGGACCGCCTGTTTTGCGCTGACCCTGGTCAGCGGTCTGCTGCTGTGGGCGTTCACCCGCCAGCAACATCGCGAGTTGCAGGCACGCGACGGGTTTTTGCTGGTGAACCTGGTGTGGTTGGTGCTGCCGGCCTTTGCTGCCATTCCGCTGATGTACACCGTGCCCGACATCACCTGGATCAAGGCCTACTTCGAGGCCATGAGCGGGCTGACCGCCACCGGCGCCACCGCGCTCAGCGGCCTGGACGACTTGCCCGCTTCGGTCAATGTGTGGCGCTGCTTCCTGCAGTACCTGGGCGGCCTGGGCATCATGCTGCTGGTGGTGGCGGTGCTGCCCATGATGGGTTTGGGCGGTTTTCAGGTTTACAGAGCCGAGACACCGGGACCCATGAAAGACACCAAGTTCACCCCGCGCATCGCCGAGACCGCGCGCGGTTTGTGGGGGGTGTATTTCGTGTTCTCGGCCGCCTGCATGCTGGCCTACAAATGGGCTGGCATGAGCTGGGTTGATGCCTTCATGCACATGTGTTCCACCATGGGGCTGGGCGGTTTTTCGTCTTACGACGCCAGCATCGGCCACTTTGACTCGCCCATGGTGGAGGTGGTGGCCACTGTGTTCATGGCGCTGGCCGGCATCAACTTCCTGCGTTACTTCATCGTGCTGCGTAACCGCTCGGTGCGTCCGCTGTTGTACGACCGCGAAATCCGCAGCTATGTGTCGGTACTGGGGGTGTCGATCGCTCTGATCACCGCGTTGTTGCTGTTCCACGGGGTGTACCCCAACTTCCTGGAGGCGCTGCGCACCAGCGCTTTCCATGTGGTGTCGCTCGCCACCACCACCGGCTACGCCTCCACCGACTACGCGCTGTGGCCGGTGTTCGCCCCCGTGCTGCTGCTGTTTTTGGGCTGCTTCGTGTCATGCGCTGGCTCTACCGGCGGCGGCCTGAAGCTGATCCGTATGGTTCTGTTGATCAAGCAGGCGCGGCGCGAGCTGGTGCGCATCGTGCACCCGCGCGTGATCAACCCGGTGATCCTGGGCGGCAAGGTGGTGCCGATGTCGGTCATGACCGCCACCTTCGGTTTCATGCTGATTTACGGCGCGGTCATCGTTATTTTCACCATGGTGATGCTGATGACGGGGTTGGACATGGTCACCGCGTTCTCAGCGGTGATCGCCACGGTGAACAACATCGGCCCTGGCCTGGGCCAAGTGGGCCCAGCAAGCAACTTCGGTGTGCTCACCGAATTTCAGCTCTGGGTGCTGACCTTTGCCATGCTGATGGGTCGGCTGGAATTGCTCTCGGTGTTGGTGTTGTTCACGGCGCAGTTCTGGAGGGGGTAACGCCGCAGGCGGCACGGGCGCTACCATATCCCCATGACTATCACCAAAGGATTCCGCCAGCTGGTGGACGAAGCCCAAACCCAGATCACCACCTACACCGTGGCGCAGGCGCGCGAGCGGCTGGAGAGTGACCCGACCCTGCAACTGGTTGACATCCGCGATGTGCGCGAGCTGGAACGCGAGGGCACGGTGCCCGGCGCCTTGCTCGCGCCGCGCGGCATGCTGGAGTTTTGGGTCGATCCGGCATCGCCGTATTTCAAGCCCGCGTTTGGCGACGACACCAAAGAGTTCGTGCTGTTCTGCGGCGCCGGCTGGCGCAGCGCGCTGGCCACCAAGGCGCTGCAAGACATGGGCATGACCAATGTGGCCCACATCGACGGCGGTTTTGGTGATTGGGTGAAGCAAGGCGCTCCCACCGAAACCCTCGAAGCCCACAAGGCAGCCCACGCCGCGCGCAAACCTGCTGCAACATGAACGCTAGCGCAACGGGCGCTTGCCCGTGCGGCCAGCTGGATGGCAGAGGCCGCGCGCTCAGCTTCGATGCCTGCTGCGGCCGCTATCTCGATCACGACAACCCCGCGCCCGACGCCGAGCGGCTCATGCGCTCGCGCTACAGCGCGTTTGTGCTCGGGCGTGTTGACCACTTGCGCGCCAGCTGGCACCCGAGCACCCGCCCAGCCGAACTCACGCTGGAGCCCGGTGTGAAATGGCTGGGCCTGGACGTGCGGGGTTGGCGCACTGTTGACGCCGCCCACGCCGAGGTGGAGTTCGTGGCCCGCTCGCGTGTGGCTGGGCGCGGCCAGCGGTTGCACGAGATCAGCCGGTTCGTGCGCGAAGGCGAGCACTGGTTTTATCTGAATGGAGACATGCGGTGAGCCCGTTGTTTGACGCTGTGCTGTTCGACTGCGATGGCGTGCTGGTGGACAGCGAACCCATCACCAACGGCGTGTTGCGCGAGGTGTTGAACGCGTCGGGCTGGGCTTTGAGCCAGGCTGAGTGCATGAGCATCTTCATCGGCAAGGCGGTGCGCGACGAGCGCGCGCGCATCGAAGCCGAGACGGGCCAACCCCTCACCGAAGACTGGATGCGCGCCTTCTACGCCCGACGCGACGCGCGGCTGCGCGCCGAACTCAAAGCCATGGACGGCGCGCTACAGGCCGTGGCTGCTGCCCACCGCCACACCGTTGGCCGCATCGCCTGCGCCTCAGGCGCCGACAAGGCCAAGGTGGTGATGCAGATCGAGATGGCCGGCATGGCGCCGTATTTTGAAGACCGC
>JBLIJY010000258.1:0-4177 GCA_047636095.1 Hydrogenophaga sp.
AGATCGGTGACGTGAAACGCGAGGTGGAACAGGCTGCGCGTGGGCAGTGCGGTTGGGATCTGAGACGGCATGCGCAAAGGACAGCAAAGCGGCCTTCGCGCTGACGGCAAAATAGCGCGAGAAGCAACAAATCAAAAACAGGCTCCGGTTTGAAACCCCTTCCTTGCAGGGGATGGGCTTCACTGGGTGCAGAGGCAACCTTTTCCAGATTTGCCCCGAAAGGGGCGTGGATTGAAACATGACCCCCGTCGACTACCAGCGCTACCAGACCCTTGCCATCACCCGACGCGGCCCGCTGGTGGGCGGGGTGCCCAGCGTGCTCGACATTCAAATGCGCGCCGACGGCCCGGGCGGCAATGGCAAACTGCCCACCGCTGGCCATGAGGGCCACTGGGAGTTGAGCGAAATCTGGCGCGATGTTGGGCGCGACGACTCGGTGCGCTGCGCCGTGCTGCGCGGCAGCGGCATCGGCTTTTCTGGCGGCGGCGATCTGGCTCTGGTGGAGGACATGGCGACCGATTTCGAGGTGCGCACCCGCGTGTGGAAAGAGGCGCGCGATCTGGTCTACAACGTGATCAATTGCGACAAGCCCATCGTGAGCGCCATGCACGGCCCGGCGGTCGGCGCGGGGCTGGTGGCCGGTCTGCTAGCCGACATTTCCATTGCGGCCAAGAGCGCCAAAATCGTTGATGGCCACACGCGCCTGGGCGTCGCCGCTGGCGACCACGCGGCCATCGTCTGGCCGCTGTTGTGTGGCCTGGCCAAGGCCAAGTACTACCTGCTGTTGTGCGACCCCATCAGCGGTGAAGAGGCCGAGCGCATTGGCCTGGTGTCGCTCGCGGTGGATGACGCGCAGTTGCTCGACAAAGCCTATGAAGTGGCCGACCGGCTGGCCAGCGGCAGCCAGAGCGCGATTCGCTGGACCAAGTACGCGCTCAACAACTGGCTGCGCCAGGCCGGCCCGGCTTTCGACGCCTCGCTGGCGCTGGAGTTCATGGGTTTTGCCGGTCCCGACGTGCGCGAAGGTGTGGCATCCTTGCGAGAGCGGCGTGCACCGCGCTACGGCACCGATTGAAGCGCCCCCTGACAGTCCCAAGTGGCGCCCCACAACACCCATCAGGAGACACCCCATGAGCGACATTCCCGGCAGCGGTTTCGGTAAATTTGTACCTGGTTTTGAGTTTCTGCAAAGCCTGGCGGGCCAGGCTGCCAGCGGTGTTGCACAAGGCCTGGGCAGCAGCCTGCCGCAGCTGCCGAATCTGGGTCACTGGGTGGCGCCAACGTTCAATGTGGAAGACTTGGAAAAACGCATCGAAGAGCTGAAAGCGGTGCATTTCTGGCTCGATCAAAATTCTAAGGCTCTGGGCGCCACCATCCAGGCGCTGGAGGTGCAAAAAATGACCTTGGCCACCTTGCAGAGCATGAACTTCAGCCTGGGCGATGTGGCCAACGCGTTCAAGATCAAGGCGGCCGACACGGTGGCCGGTTTCACGGCCAGCGCCGCAGCGCACAAGCCCACCACTTTCGCTGGGCTCGAAGTGCCTGCGCGTACCCAAGGCGTGGCCTCACCCCAGATGCCCCAGAAGCAGGCAGCGGCGCCTGCCCCCAACCCTTCTCCATCGAGCAAAAGCGCCACAGCCCAAGCCGAGTCAGCACCGGCGGCGGGCGGCCTGATCGATCCCATGCACTGGTGGGGGGCGCTGTCGCAGCAATTCCAGACCATCGCCACCAACGCGATGAAAGACGTGGCCAAACAGACCGCGCTCGACACCACCCGCGAGGCCGCCAGTGGCCTGACCAGCCAGGCGGTCAAAACCGCCACCAATGCGGCTGGCAAGATGACCCGCGGCATGACCGATACCGTCTCCCGCAGCGTCGGTGCGGCCACCGACATGGGCCAGGCAGCGGCGCGCGCTGTTACCCCGCGCCGTCGGGCAGCCTCCAAAGCCCCACCAGCGCCCGAATCGGCTGCTGCGGGGCGGCGCTCGCGGGCCGATGCGGCTGCCAGCGAGCCGCCGTCTCGCACCGAATGGCCGCTGCCCACCGCGTTTTTCCAGATGCCTGGGTTCCCAATCGGCGGCACCAGCAAAGAAGCGGCCACGCCCAAGCGCGCCCCAGCAAAAAAGGCCGTTGCCAAATCGGGCAGCACCGCAACCCGCAAGGCGGCGGTGAAAAAACCGCCAGCCAGCGCCAAAACCACCGCTCGCAAGGCGCCAGGCAAAAGCACTATCCGCCGCAGCCCGCGCTGAACGGCAACCTGCCTGCGTTTTTGCATACGCACTGCTGAACCCCGCGCGCCGAGCGCGATCCCACTGCCCATGAAACTGTTTCCTCACGCCCACGCCACCCATCCCCAGTGGCGCATGGCCGCGGCCCTCGTGCTGGCGCAGCTGCGCGCCCAGATGGCGATGCCCGACCACGCCCAGGCCCCGCCGCTGGCCCTGCTCTACATCACCGACCATTACGCCAGCGAGGCCCAGGCGATCTTGGCGCACCTGGGCGCCGAGCTGCCCGAGGTGACCGACTGGGTGGGCACGGTGGGTGTGGGCATTGCCGCCAACAACGTCGAGTATTTCGACGAGCCGGCCCTGGCGGTGATGCTGTGCGATCTGGCCCCGGAACAGTACCGGGTGTTCAGCGGCGTGGCGCCACTCTCAGCCAATGGTCAGAGCCGCAACGGGCCGGCGTTCGAGGCGCACACCGCGCTGGTGCACGCCGACGGCAGAACGCCCGATCTGGCCGAGCTGATCGGCGAGCTGGCCGAGCGCACCCGCAGCGGCTATGTGTTCGGTGGTCTGGCCAGCAGCCGGGGCCAGGTGGCCCAATTTGCGCTGAGCAGCGCTGGCCAGCTGAGCGGGCAGGGTGCCGCCAGCGGGGTGTTTCGCGGCGGCCTGAGCGGCGTGGCGTTCGCGGCCTCGGTCGGCATGGTCTCGCGCGTGACCCAGGGCGCGCAGCCGGTGGACCGCGAGCACCTTGTCACCGAAGCCGAGGGCAACCAGGTGTTCGGTCTCGACGGCGAGCCCGCGCTCGATGTGTTGCTCGATCACTTCGGTTTGTCGCTGGAGCGCCTGCCCGAGACCGTGGGGCGCTTGCGCAGCATTTTTGTGGGCTTGCGCGCGTCCGAGGAAGCAGCGCCTCTGGGAGCGTTAACGGGCCTGCGGGTGCCGGGTCAGTTTGGTGCCGACGTGTTGGTGCGCCACATCATTGGCCTGGACCCGTCGCGCCGCGGTATGGCGGTGGCCGATCAGGTTCTCGAGGGCAGCCATCTGGCGTTTTGCGAGCGCAGTGCGCAGGCCGCGCGCGCCGACCTCATGCGGGTGTGTGCCGAGGTGCGCGACGAGATGGAGCCCGAAGAGATGGACCTGACGCTGGCCAGTGCGCTCTCAGGCCGTGACGTTGAGGCGCCTACCGATCACGCAAGGCGCATCGTCGGTGCGGTCTATGTGAGCTGTGTCGGCCGGGGCGGGCCCCATTTCGGTGCGCCCAGCGCCGAGCTGCAAATCGTTCGCCACGCACTGGGTGACGTGCCGCTGGTCGGTTTTTTTGCCAGCGGCGAAATCGCCCACCACCGGCTCTACGGCTACACCGGCGTGCTGACCGTGTTCACCGCGCCGGTGGCTGACTGAGCTTCGTCAACCTGTTGTCTGGCCCGAGCCCGCTCCAAGGTGCGGTTGGCATCGAGCACATGCAGGCCGTACATGTCAGCGAACTCGTCAATCGACTTGCCGCTGGCCTGGAAGGCACGCAACAAGGCGTCTTCGCGCGCGGTGCGCTGTGACGACTCGGCCACCGCATCGCGCGTGAGCTGGTTCACCTCTTCGTCGCGGCCGTTCATGCATTCCACATAAGCCTCGGCCGACAGGCCTGCGGCCTCGAACGCCTGCGCAATGCGCTGGCGCAGCTTGGGCCGAAGGTCTTCGCGGCTGCGTGCACCGCGGCGGCGGAACACCTCGATCAGCGCGTGGTGCACCTGCTCGGGCGTGAGCGCCTCCACCGGCTGCTGTGCCAGGTCGTGGCGCATCTCACCCGATGCCACCACCGTGAGGTAACGGGTGGAGCGCGCATAGAGCCCCAGCGCGGCCTTCAGCGACTCGCGCTCCAGTACCTCGGGGTGAGCTGCCAGCAGGTCCTCGAAGACGCCGCGCTTGAGCGGGCGTGGCGTCTCGCCAAAGAGAAA
>JBLIJY010000259.1:0-4154 GCA_047636095.1 Hydrogenophaga sp.
GCAAGGTCGCTATCTTCCGGCTGGACGACAAGACTGGCTCGCCTGAGGTGTCGGTGGACGAGCACCTCATCAACCAACACCGCGCGCTGCTGAAAGACGACGAACTGTTGATCGTGCAGGCCACGGCGCAGCCCGACCGCTTCTCGGGCGGGCTGCGCATCAAGGTGCAAGCCATCTGGGACCTGGCGGCGGCGCGCTGTCGCTTTGGCAAGTACCTGCGCGTGGCGGTTCATGTGGCGGCCAACGGCGGCGCCTCGGCCATCGCAGACCTGGTGCGCGAGTTTCCGCCCCAGCGCGAAGTGACGGAAGAAGGCGAGCTGCTGCGCGGCCTGCCGGTGCGCCTGTCGCTGCTGCGCGACGGCGCCCAATGCGATTTGCAGCTGGACGACCGCGCGCTGTTTTTCCCCACCGACGCCGCGCTGGCCCGCTGGACAGCGCAGGCCCACGAGCAGCGGGCCGAGGTGGTGTTTGAGTAGTGGCTGGCGGTGCGAGCCTGGGTTGGGCATTATTACAACCGTTATAACTATCCAGGAGCCCACCATGCACACTCTCAAACTCACCCAGATTGGCAATTCTGTGGGTGTGATATTGCCCAAGGAAATCTTGAGTCGACTTGATGTCACCAAAGGCGACGAGCTCTTCCTCACCGACTCGCCTGACGGCATGCGCCTGACGGTCCACAACCCCGAATTCGAGACACAGATGCGGGCTGCGCGCGACATCATGAAAACGCGCCGGGCGGTTCTGCGCGAGCTCGCCAAATGAGTGATTGGGTCTGGCTGAATGCCGAGGTGCTGCTTGCCGTTCATGAGGCACAGCTGTCAGAGCACGGTGGTGCGGCGGGTACGCGGGACAAAGGGCTGTTCGAGTCCGCGTTATCCCGTCCCCAAAACCTGGCCGCTTATGGACTTCCGACGGGCGACGAGCCTGATATAGCCGATCTGGCGGCTGCCTATGGCTATGATATTTCCCGTAACCACCCGTTCATCGACGGCAACAAACGCACCGGTTTTGTGGCGGCAGAGTTGTTTCTGGCGCTCAACGGGTGGGCGCTTCACGCAGACGATGCTGATTGCGTGTTGACCATGCTGGCTGTGGCCAGCGGCGACATCACCGAGCCCGCGTTCGCCGCCTGGCTGCGCCAACACACGCAAGCCAAGGCCTGACTCTGGCACCACGACGTGGGCAGGGTCAGTCCTGTGGCCTGAGAACCACGATCATCGGTGAGGGCACTTTGCCATCGGTGTCCAGGGGCAGCGAGCCGGTGCGGTCGATCGCGCGCAGCACCGCGTCGTCCCAGGCGGGGTTGCCGCTGCTCTTGACCAAGCGGCGGCTGGTGATGGTGCCGTCGGGCTGGGTGCGTACCTCAATCTCAGCCGGTGTGTTGCTGCTGACCGCGCCGGTGAAGACCACGTTGGGCTTGATGCGCGCGGCCACACGCGAGCCGTAGCCGGGCGATGGGCCGCTGGCTTTCTGAGCCGATCCGGTGGCCTGCGGTCCGCCGGTGGCACCCGCCTGGCCCATGATTCGGCGCATCTGATCGTCTCGCGCCTTGACGGCGGCAGCGGCGTCCCGCCGCTCTTGCGCTTCTTGCGCTTGCGCGGCTTTTTGTTCAGCCACCTTCTTTTCCGCTGCGAGCTTTTCAGCCTGCAGCTTCTCGGCCTGCCGCTTTTTCTCAAGCGCCACTTTGTCCGCAGCCGCCTTGTTCGCCGCAGCTTTGTCCGCTGCAATCTTTTCGGCCGCAGCCTTCTCAGCAGCCGCTTTGCGGGCTGCCTCTTGACGCACCTGGGCCAGACGTTTGGCCTCCTGCGCTTGTTTCTTGGCCTGCGCGGTGGCAATGTCCGCTTGGGTAGGCGCTGGCGGCGGTGCCGGTGCAGGTGCCGGTTTGGGGGCCGGCGGTTCTGGTTTGGGCACCGGCTTGGGAGCCGGACTGGGCGCGGGTTTGGGGACTGGTTTGGGTGCGGGGGCAGGGGTCGGTGGTGGCGCCACAGCGCGCGGCGCGGCCGCCTGCGGCAAGCGCGACCAGAGCTCTGCTTCAAACACAGCGGGCGTAGCGTCGCGTTTCCAGCTCACGCCCCAGGTGAGTGCCACGATCAGCAGCGCGTGAACCACCAGCGCCAGCCCGAGCGGGCCACCCCATCGCCCTTGGCGTGGTGGTTTCAGATCGGGCCGCTCCGACCCGCTCACGCGCGAGGGAGAAACCGGGGGGTTGAGCACGCTGCTGGTCACGCTGTCATGGACTGGTTTGTACCGCCAGGCCAACACGGGTCACACCGGCGCGCTGCAAGGTGTCCATCACCTTCACCACGGTTTCGTACTGCACATTTTTGTCGGCGCTGATCACCACCGGCGTGCTCTCGTTACCCGCTTCACCGCCTTGCAACTCGCGCACGCTGGCCGCCAACCGGTTCATCGGCACCGAGGGTGCATCGCCGCTGGCGTTGCCCAGCTTCACCTGCACCTGCTCGTCGCGGTTGATGACGATTTGTACAAACTGGTCGGGTTGGCGCCCCGCCTGGCCCACGCTGGGCAAGGCAATCTGGCTCGGTGTGATCAGAGGGGCGGTCACCATAAAGATGATCAGCAGCACCAGCATCACATCGATGAAAGGCACCATGTTGATTTCGCTGATGGTGCGCCGGCGGCCCCGGCCGCGCTGAGCTGTTGATGCCATGTCACGCCTCCCGCATGGAAATGGAGCAAACGGACTCTGCCGCGCACCGCGCAAGCGCCCAGGTGCAGGTCAAACTCGCCTTCATTTTTCGCTCGCTCCCTGGTGCTGACCGAGGTTGCGCTGCAAGATGTTGGAAAACTCTTCCATGAAGGTCTCCATCGCGTTGGCCACGCGGTCGATGTCGTGGGCAAAGCGGTTGTAGGCCACCACCGCCGGAATCGCGGCAAACAGGCCGATCGCGGTGGCCACCAGCGCTTCCGCGATGCCGGGTGCTACCGCAGCCAGCGTCACTTGAACCAGCGAGGCCAGGCCGGTGAAGGCATGCATGATGCCCCAGACGGTGCCAAACAAGCCCACATACGGCGCGACTGAGCCCACGGTGCCCAAGAACGACAGGTTGGTTTCCAGCGCATCGAGTTCGCGTTGGAAACTCGCGCGCATGGCGCGGCGCGCGCCGTCGAGCAGGGCGCCGTTGTCGGTGATGCGGCGCTCGCGCAATTTCTGGTATTCGCGCATGCCGCTGGCAAAAATGCGCTCCATCGGGCCGCCTTGGCGCGCGTTTTGGGCTGCGGCTAGGTAGAGATCATTCAGATTGGTGCCCGACCAGAACTCGCGCTCGAACAGCTCGTTGTGGGCTCGCACGCGGCGAATGGCAAACACCTTGCGAAAGATCGCCGCCCAGCTGACCACCGACACCACCACCAGCAGCAACACCACCGCCTGCACCACCCAACTCGCGTTGAGCATCAGTTGAACAATCGACAAGTCTTGGGTCATGGAGCGATCGGAGGCCAAATAAATGAAAAGGTTTCGTGGCGTCAGCCACTGCCTGTCAGCAGGGCGAGCAACTCGGTGGGGATGCGCTGGGGCCGCAGGCGAACTGGGTCAACCCAGCCAACGCGGATGCTGCCCTCGCAAAGCAGCATGGGCACGGCGTTGGTCGTCGGTGCTGAGCACAGCACCTGCTGTTCGATTGTGAGCGAGGCGCGGCCGACCTCCAGAAGGCGCACGTTAACCGAAAGCAAATCGTCGAGCCGCGCCGGGCGCAGGTAGCGAAGGTCGCTGTGGGTCACCACAAACATACCCATGCCCTGCTCGCGCAGGCGCTGTTGCTCCAGACCCACCGAGCGCAGCCACTCGGTGCGCGCACGCTCGAAATACTTGAGGTAGTTGGCGTAGAAAACGATGCCCCCGGCGTCGGTGTCTTCCCAGTACACGCGCACCGGCCAGGTGAATGTGACCCCCACGCTCCGCCGCTGGCGCGGGTCGCTGCCCCCCGAGGGGGCTGGCCCCGCCTTGGGGCGGCCCGGCGGCGAGGCCGTGACTCCCACGCTACCCGCTGCGCGAGGTTCGCTGCCCCCCGAGGGGGCTGGCCCCGCCTTGGGGCGGCCCGGCGGTGGGGCCGTGACCCCCAAGCTTGTCACTGCGCTCAAATCGCCTGCTCCAGCCGCTGCACCGCTTCGCGCAGCTGCGCCATCGA
>JBLIJY010000260.1:0-4139 GCA_047636095.1 Hydrogenophaga sp.
CGATCTGCCACCAGTACCAGAACGCCACCGCAGCGGCCAGCAGCACCAGCACCAGAAACGGCGCGGCGATGCGGTCGGCAAGAATCGCCAGGCGTGGCTTTTCGGTCGACGCTTTTTCCATCAGCGCTACGATCTGCGCGAATCGGGTTTCGCGCCCCAGGCGCTGTATCGCCACCAGCACCGGACCGCCCAGGTTGTAGCTGCCGGCCACCACCGCCTCGCCATGCAATCGCGTGACGGGGTGCGACTCGCCCGTGAGCAAGGCCTCGTCGACCGTGGCGTGCTCGCTCTGAACCGCGCCATCCCCCGGGAATGCCTGGCCGGCCTGCACCCGGACCGTGTCGCCCACCTGCAGCCGGCGGACTGAGACGGTATGGAAACTGCCGTCGGCGGCCTGCTGATCGCAAGTCTGCGGCAACCGGTTCATCAGGCTATCGAGCGCGCCTGCGGTGCGATCGCGCGCCTTGTGCTCCAGATAGCGCCCACCGAGCAGGAAAAAAACAAACATGGTGAGGGAGTCGAACCACACTTCGTGGCCCCAGGGTCCGGTGGGGTCGAAGGTGGCCGCTGAGCTGACCAAAAACGTCACCAGAATGCCGACCGTGACCGGTGTGTCCATGCCGATCCGGCCGCGCCTCAGGTCGAGCCACGCACTGCGAAAAAAAGGGCCACTGGCAAAGAACACCACCGGCAGGCTGAGCACCCAGCTGGCGAAACGCAGCAACTGGGTGATGTCGGCCGGAATATCGCCTGGCTCGGTCACGTAAGCGGGCCACGCGTACATCATCACCTGCATCGAGCAAAAGCCCGCCACGAACAAGCGCCACAAGGCTTGGCGGGTCTCCAGCAGACGCTCGCTGACCGACAGGGCCTGCGCCATCGGCAGCAGGCGGTAGCCGGTCGCGCCCACCACCCGCGCCAGGTTTGACATGCGGGTGACAGCGGGGTCCCAGCGCACCGTGAGGCGACGCGTGGCCGCGTGCACCTGCGCGCTCTGCACGCCGGGCAGCCCTTGAAGCGCGCACTCCACTGTGTCGGCGCAAGCCGCGCAATACATGCCCTGCACCATCAACACCGACTCGGCCTGGGTACAGCCCTCGGCATCGGCATTGGTGAAGGTGGTGAAGTCCTGCTGCTCGACAGGGTCGTCGAGCACATCGAAGTTGTCGGTGACGGTGAGTGGCCCGCGGTGCGCGCCGAAAATGCTCTCCGCACCCACTTCGACGCGGGCAGCCAGATCGGCAATGGACAGCACCACCGGGGAGGCGGTGACGGCTTGGTTCATGGCCTGAGGGTAGTTCAGATCAGGTTTCATGCGTTTGATTTAAATCAACGGGGTTAACGCGCCCTTTGATAGGCTAGCCGACGGAAACACAAAAATTCCAAATCCATCCACTTCATTGGAGATATCCATGTACAAGCGCATTCTGGTGGCCACCGACGGCTCCAAACTGTCCAACCTGGCTGTGGAGCACGCCATCGAACTGGCCGACCTCACCGGCGCCGAAGTGGTTGCGCTCAAAGTGGTGCCGCGCTATCCCCAGACCTACTTCGAAGGCGGCATGGCCTTGGCCGCCGCCGAGGTAGCGCGCGTTGAGAAACAGTGGAACGAAGAGGCGCTGGCTGCGGTAAATGCGGTCAAGTCGGCTGGGCAATTGCGCGCAGTGAAGGTGAAACCGATCACGGTGAAGTCCGATCTGATCGCCGAAGCGGTGATCGCGGCGGCCAAGCGCAACAAGTGCGACTTGATCGTGATGGCCTCACACGGCCGCCGTGGCATCAAGCGTCTGCTATTGGGCAGCGAGACGCAGCAAGTGCTGACACATTCGCACATCCCGGTGCTGGTGTTGAGGTAACCCACGCGCCGCTGAAACGGACTCCCCCGCGCCGCCTGGGGCGTTACCCTCCAAGGAGGCAGCGCTGGTGGCCCGGCAAAGCCGATTCCACTGCGCGCTGGGTTGGGGCACTGGCTCCGGGTGATTCCTCGCAAAGGCACCGCTTGGTTCAGACGAACGCGTTTTTGTACTGCTCGCGCAGCAGGTTCTTCTGCACTTTGCCCATGGTGTTGCGGGGCAGTTCGGACACGACGACGCAGCGCTTGGGGATTTTGAAGTTGGCGAGTCGAGTTTTGAGGCTGGCGATCACTTGCTTGGGGTCTACTTTTGCACCGGGCTCAGCGATCACCACCGCCACGCCCACCTCGCCGAAGTCCGGGTGCGGCACGCCGACCACCGCGCTCTCCGTCACGCCGGGCATGTCGTTGATCTGGCCCTCGATCTCGGCGGGGTAGACGTTGTAGCCGCCAGAGATGATCAGGTCTTTGCTGCGGCCGATGATCGTCACATAGCCGCACGCGTCAACCTGCCCCACATCCCCCGTCTTGAAGAAGCCGTCGGCACTGAATTCTTCGGCGGTTTTGTCCAGCATGCGCCAGTAGCCTTGGAAGACGTTGGGGCCACGTACCTCGATACGACCCACCTCGCCCACCGCGATGCGCTGGCCCGTGTCATCCACCACACGCAAATCCACCCCGGGCAAGGGAAAGCCAACCGTGCCACCGACCCGCTCGTCCGCGCCACCATGGCGCCGATCAGGGCCGCAGGGGTTGGAGGTGAGCATGGTGGTTTCGCTCATGCCGTAGCGCTCCAGAATCGTGTGGCCGGTGCGCGTCTGCCAAGTCTGAAAGGTGTCGATCAGCAGGGGCGCAGAGCCCGAGATGAACAGGCGCATGCGTGCCACTTGTGAGGGTGTGAGCAAGGATTCGGCCAGCATGCGCACATAGAGCGTGGGCACGCCCATGAACACGGTGGCACGCGGCAGCAGACCGATCACCGTGGCCGCATCGAAACGGTTCAGCCACAGCATCGGGCTGCCGTTGATCAGCGCACCGTGAATGGCCACAAACAGGCCGTGCACGTGAAAAATGGGCAGCGCATGAATCAGCACGTCATCGGGCTGCCATTGCCAATAATCGCGCAAGGTGCGGGCGCTGCTGATCAGGTTACCGTGCGTAAGCATGGCGCCCTTGCTGCGGCCTGTGGTGCCACTTGTGTAGATGATCGCCGCCAGATCGTCGGCAGCGGACTCAACTGGCTGGTGGACGCGCGGCTGGTGGGCGGCGCGCTGCAACAGACTGCCGCCACGCTGATCATCGAGCGTGAATACGTGGCGGGTGCCCGCAACGAACGCGATCTTGGACACCCAGCCGAAGTTGGCCGGGCTGCACACCATCACCGCTGGTTCGGCGTTCTCCAAAAAGTATTGAATCTCGGCGCTTTGGTAAGCGGTGTTGAGCGGCACAAAAATGTGGCCTGAGCGCAGCGTGGCCAGGTACAGCATCAAGGTCTCGACCGATTTTTCCACCTGCACCGCGATGCGCGAACCCGGCGCCAGCGCCAGCCCGTCTAACAGGCTGGCCAACATGGCGCTGGCCTCATCGAGATCGCGCCAGCTGTAGCGCAGCGCTGGGTCTGCCCCGCCTGCGGTCTCAATTGCGATCGCATCCAGGTCGACTGGGAACGCGGCGCGCAGCGCGGCATACAGGTTGTGGTTGGTTTTGGTCATGGTGCGGGATCTTCAAACTGCGGTGGCCGCTTGGCCATGAACGCCGCCACACCTTCGCGATGCTCGGCGCTTGGCGCGTAGCGGTACGCATCGGTGAGCAGCGCAGCTGGGGGCTCGTCGCGCAGCGCGCGCAAGGTCTGTTTGTTCAGCTTTGCCGCTTGAGGCGCAAGGGCGGTGATGCGCTTGACAAGCAACTTCACCGCGTCGCGTAGGCTGTCGTCGGAACACAATTGGCTGAGGAAGCCGCGCGCCTTCAACTCGGCCGCATCAAACACGGTGGCCGCCAGCAGCATCTCGCGCGCGGTGAGCTCGCCCAGGGCCTGCGCCACCAGCTGCGCCTCGCGCGGGGCCATGGGAAAACCGAGCTTGGCGATCGGTGCGCCGAAGCGGGCAGATGCGCTGGCCAGTCGCAGGTCGCAACAGCTGGCGATCTCGATACCGGCACCCATGCAATGCCCGTGGATCTCGGCGACGACCGGCAGATCGCAGGCCAGCATCGCGCTGAGCGCGCCCCAGACCTCGGTTTCATGGAAGTTGCGCAGCGAAGCCTCTTCAAACCGGAAGCCACTGTATTC
>JBLIJY010000261.1:0-4125 GCA_047636095.1 Hydrogenophaga sp.
CGCCAGGCGCAACAAGCCCTCAACCAGACCCAGGCTTTGACGCATAGCCAGATTGAACAGGCACTTGATGCTCAAGCAGAACGGGATGGCTGCCTCAGAGAAGACCCGCTGGCGTCCTCGCTGGCCACTGGCCGGCGCGTACCACGGCATGTCTTTGTCCAGCCAGATCGTCGGCGACCCTCGGGCTTTGAGCGCGGCGTTGTACGTCGCCCAGTTGGTGGTCTTGCAGCGCGTCTTGGCGCCCTTGGGTGCGGTCATGCCACGAGGCTAACAGCCCGGGGAGCCTGCTTTGTGCAACAAAGCCATGCCATACGGCCAAGTGGGGGGGCAGCATATTGGACACGTAGTCGCAATCGCCTTGTGCGAAGTCTTCAATGAGCCGGTCGATCAGGGCTGGGTCGATCAGCGGGCAGTCGGAGGTGACGCGCACCACCACGTCGGCCTGGTGCAGCGCGGCTGCCTCGGCGTAGCGCGACAGCACATCGTGCTCGCTGCCCCGGTGGCTTGCCACGCCCAGGTGCTCGCACAGCGCCACGATGGCGTCGTCGCTGGCGTTGGTGGTGGTGGCGATCACGATCGCATCGGCACAGCGCACCCGGCGCAGGCGTTGCACCAAGCGCGTGAGCATGGGCTCACCGCCCAAGGGCAGCAGCACCTTGCCGGGCAGCCGGGTGGAGGTCATACGGGCCTGAACGATGATGACGGTTTTCATGCGCGCAGCGCCTCGCTCAACGCTGCCGCCACCTGGACTTGCTGCTCGTCGGTCAGCGTGGGAAACAGGGGAATGGAGAGAGCGCGGGCGAAGTACGCTTCGGCCGCCGGAAACTGGCCTGCCTGGAAACCGCGCGCCCGGTAGAACGGTTGCGTGTGAATGGGGATGTAGTGCACGTTCACCGCGATGTTCGCGTCCCACAGGTGCTGAAACACCGCATCGCGAGCGGCCACTCCGTCGCCTGGCACGACTTCCACCGCATACAGGTGCTAAGCCGATCGGGCCTGCGAGCCAGCGCTGGGCGCGCGTGCGGGCAACTTCAGCGGCAGGCCGGCCAGCAGGCGGTCGTAGCGGTCGGCCAGGCGTTCGCGCGCTGTGTGAAACGCTTCTAGCCGCTGCAGCTGCGAGTGCCCCAGCGCCGACTGGATGTCAGTCATCCGGTAGTTGAAGCCCAGCCCCGTTTGCTCGTAGCACCACGCGCCTGGGAGTGGGGTGGCAAGTGTCATTTCGTCGGGATTTCTGGTGATGCCGTGCGAGCGCAGCAGCTGCAGCTGGCGTGCTATTGCTGCGTTCTGGGTGGTGACCATGCCACCCTCGCCGGTGGTGATGATCTTGACCGGGTGGAAGCTGAAGACGCTGGCGTCGGCGTAGCGGCTGCCGATGGGTTGGCCCTCGTAGCTCGCACCCACCGCGTGGGACGCGTCTTCCAGCAGCTTGAAGCCATAGCGATCGGCTTGTTCGAGCTTGGTGGTCAGTGCCGCCACGCTCATGTTGCGGGTGACGGGGTCGATGTCCACATCGGCACCGTAATACAGCGCGCAGTCCGCCGAGGCGACAAAGCTGATCGGGCTGGTCCACACAGTCTTGCCCACGCCAGCGCCCAGCGCCCAGCGCCAGGCAGGCGATGTGCAAGCCGGCGGTGGCGTTGGACACCGACACCGCGTGGGCCACACCGTAGCGCGCGGCAAAGGCCTGCTCGAACCGTGGGCCTGCCGGGCCCTGGGTCAGCCAGCCGGAGGTGAGTACCTCGTGCACCGCCGCCAGATCGTGCTCATCAATGGACTGTGTGGCGTAGGGAATGGGTTTCATGGCGCGCAACGCGGGGCTCAGATGCGACCAATCTTGTCCTGGTGCTGCGCAATCCAGGTTTCCAAGGCCGGCACATCCATCCACTTGGTGTTGCTGTCGCGGGCGTAGGTGAAGCCCTCGGGCACCCGCAAACCGTCCTTGATGCGCTTGAAGTCTTCGTGCCAGCTGTGAATGGCCGGCAGGATCTTGAAGTGCTCGGGGTATTCAAAGGTGTAGTGCGCATCTTCTGGGCTGCTCATCTGTTCGTGCAGCTTCTCGCCGGGGCGGATGCCCACGATCTCGTGCTGGGCATCGGGATCGACCGCGCAGGCGATGTCGGTCACCTTCATTGACGGGATCTTTTTGACGTAGATCTCGACGCCTTCCATGTCCTCAAAAGCGTGCCAGACCAGCTCCACGCCTTGTTCCAGCGTGATCATGAAACGGGTCATGCGCTCGTCGGTCACCGGCAGCGAGCCCTTGCCCTTCTGTGTGAGGAAGAACGGGATGACCGAGCCGCGCGAGCCCATCACGTTGCCGTAGCGCACCACCGAGAACCTACAGCCCTCAGCAACCGCGTAGGAATTGCCTGCCACGAACAGCTTGTCAGAGGCGAGTTTGGTGGCGCCGTACAGATTCGCTGGGCTGCTGGCTTTGTCGGTAGAAAGCGCTACCACGCCCTTGACCTTGTTGTCGATGCAAGCGTCGATCACGTTCATCGCGCCAATGATGTTGGTCTTCACATACTCGAATGGGTTGTATTCGGCGGTGGGCACGATCTTGGTGGCGGCGGTGTGCACCACGTAGTCCACCCCGTCGAGCGCACGGTACATGCGCTCGCGGTCGCGCACATCGCCGATGAAAAAGCGCACCCGGTCGTCGCCCTTGAACAGCTTGGCCATCTCCCACTGCTTCATCTCGTCGCGCGATTAAATGATGAGCTTGCGCGGCTGGTAGCGTGCCAGCGTCATGGGCACAAAGGTGTGGCCAAACGACCCGGTGCCACCGGTGATCAGCAGGGTGGAATTCTTCAGAATGGTGGTGGGGCGCGCTGCGTTGATAGAGAGAACCAGAGCACGATTCTGGCGCACCCAGCGCGGGCCAAAAGCGATTGTGGCGGGCTTTCCCCACCGCATTTCTGACCATTTGCGCCCTGCTCAGCTGCAAGGCCCCGGATCGTTGCACAGACGCCCACCGGTACCCGCTGTTCGTGGATCACGGGGTCACGGCGCGCACCTTTGAGCGCCAAGGGGTGCCGTTTTTGGGTGCAGATGGACTTGTGCGAACGCTTGGGCTGGCACGGGATGGCCAAACCAGCCTTAAGCCTGCGCGCTGGCCCGCTCAGCCACCCGATCGCGCCATGCCTGCAACGCATGCAGCCCGGCAGCGGCGGGTTTGAGCTTCAACAGCTTGGCGAATTCCAGCGTGCAAAACGCGGTGATGTCGGCGATGGTGAAACGCTCGCCGGCCACCCAGGGCTGGGTTTGCAGGGTGCGGTCGAGCCAGGCGGCGGTCTCCAGGCCTTTGGCTTGTTGCGAGGCGCCGAAGTCGGGGAATTGCGGTTGCTCCAGCACGGCGAGGCCGGGGTGCTGGTGGCGGATGGCCTGGGCCAGCGGCAGCATCAGGTACCACTCCACGCGGCGATCGGCCATCTCGATGAAGGCGCGTTCTTCAAAGGTGGCGCCCATGAGGTTGGGTTCGGGCTGCAGGCCTTCCAGATAGGTGCAGATGGCGCGCGTTTCGCTCAAAAACCGGCCGTCGTCGAGTTCGAGAACCGGAATGCGCGCCAGCGGGTTGCGGTCCAGAAACGCGGCGCTGCGGTGTTCCTGGGCGTTGATGTCGACCAGCACCTGCTCGATGCCGGTGATGCCTTTTTCAGCGATGAACATTTGCACCCGGCGCGGGTTGGGCGCGCGTTGCGACACGTAGAGTTTCATGGGATGTGACCTTTCGGGCGCTGACAGTGTCAACTGTGGTTTACGGCTTGTGCGCAGACGCCAGGAGATCGCGCGTGCGCAGAGCTTCCTGGCGCGCGGCAGCAGCAAAGTCTTCGCCGGCGCTCGCATACAGAATAGCGCGCGAGGAGTTCACCACCACCGCGCCGGTGATGGCACCCGCGGCGTCCAGTCGCAGCCCGGCGCGCACCGTGGCCACCGCATCGCCGCCCTGCGCGCCGACGCCGGGGATCAGCAGCGGCAACGTGGGCGCGAGTGCGCGCACGCGCTCGATCTCGGCCGGGTAGGTGGCGCCCACCACCAGGCCCATCTCGCCGTTGGTGTTCCACGGTCCTTGGGCCAGACGCGCGATGTGCTCGTACAGGCGCGGTTCACCGTCGACCGAAGCCA
>JBLIJY010000262.1:0-4099 GCA_047636095.1 Hydrogenophaga sp.
CCTGGCACCTGCACGCTGCGCATGCTGCTGGCAGACCAGCAGCACCTGCCGCATTTTGTCCACGGCAAACCCGCCACCATCACGGTGACCAAAAAGAACCCCACCGACCCGAAAAGCCTGCCAAGCCGGGGCATCAGCCTGCAGTTGCCCGGCCCTTCGGTGCGCCTACCGTTTCGGGTGCAGTTCCATGCTTCGGGGCTGAACGTTGCCCACCAGGCACAGCAAATTCCCAACAGCGGCCACTTTCGTCTGGTGGCCAGCAACGGCAGGGAAACCGCCGACATGGTGTTTGTCAATGGCCAGACTGAAGCCTACCTGTCGCCGCCACCCGGCAACTACAACCTGCGGTTGTACTGGGTGATCAACCAGGCGCCAGGCAGCGCCAAAATTGAGCCAGTCAGCGCGCAGATCACGGTGCGCTGAGCGCTCTCAGCGCTGTCACAAGTCTTGCCTCAACAGCCAAGCCGTTCGGCCAGCTGCAACAAATCGCGCGCGTGCAGCGTGTTGGCCGGGTCGGCTGACACATCTTTGGGCTGCTTCACCCCAAACTCCCATGGCCGCTCGATATACGCGGTTTGCAACCCGCAGGCGCGCGCCGCTGCCAAGTCGTCCTGGTGGGCCGCCACCAGCATGACCTGCTCGGGCGGCAGATCGAAGGTCTGGGCCACGCCCAGGTAGGTGCGCGGGTCGGGTTTGTAGGCGCGAAACACCTCGGCGCTCAAGATGCAGTCCCACGGCAGGCCAGCGCGCTTGGCCATGTTCGTCAGCAGGCCGATGTTGCCGTTGGACAGGGTACAAATCGTGAACCTCGATTTCAGCCGAGTGAGGCCGGCCACCGTGTCAGGCCAGGGGTCGAGCCGGTGCCAGACGCGGTTGAGGTCGGCGCGCTCGGTCTCGCTCAGGTGCGCCAAGCCAAAGCGCGGCAGCAGGCCGTCGAGGATGAGGCGGTGCAGCTCGTCGATCCGCGTCCAGCCGAGTTCGCCCGCGCGCACGCGCTGCATGGCGGGCTGGTAGCCGGCGCGCCATGCGAGCGCAAAGGCGTTGGCGTCCACCGCCGGATGCCGCGTGGCCACTTCGCGCTCGATGCTGCCGTGCCAGTCGACCACGGTGCCGAAGATGTCGAAGGCGAGAATGTGCGGTGGTTTCACGATGTGCTCCTGTGTGTCACAACCAGCGCCGCACACGGGCGCAGTAAGCGGTGAAATCGGTACCAAAGCGCTCGCGCATGATGCGTTCTTCGGGCGCAATCTGAAAACGGTTGATGTAGGTCACGAACGCCAGCGGCCCGAGCACCGCCCAGAGCGACCACAGGTACACCACCGCAGCCGAGAGAAACAGCACGAGCCCAAGGTACATGGGGTTGCGCGTGAGGCGGTAGACGCCGTCGGTGACGAGGTGGGCGGTGGCTTGTGGCTTCATCGGGTTGATGGTGGTGCGCGCCCGGTGAAACGCCCACAGGGCCGCCAGGTCGAAGGCCGCCCCGATCGTCACCAGCGCCAGCGCCGCAGACACCTGCCAGCCCGGTGCTGGTGGGCCAGGCAGCCAGGCCGCCAGGTTCCACATCAGCAGCAACACCACCAGCGCCACCACTGGGGGTGGAATACGGGTCTCCAGTGCGTGGGTGTTCATGATTTCACCAGTCCACCAGACTCAGGCCCACCGAGGCCACGGTGCGGTTGCGGTTGTAGTCGAGCAGGTTCTCGCCGTAACCGCTGAACAGCTGGGCGTGAAAACGCAGGCCATTGCTGTTGGCTGAGCCGATGCTGCGCAGGTACTCCAGCCGCACCGAACCTCTGCCGGTGCTGCGCAACGCGTGGCGTGCGGTCAGGCCCAGGGTGTGCAGCGTGCGCTCGGTGCCGGTGCCGGTGTCAAAGCTCCAGCGGCCGACGAGTTCGCCACGGCCCACAAAGTCGCTGATGTCGGGGTTGTCGTCTTGGCCCGCTTTCTCCGCCATGCGCCGCCACACGCGGGCCTGCAAGGTGAAGCGGTCGCCGTTGTCGGTGATCTTGTCGGCCGCACCCATCACATAGGTGCGGTTCCAGCTGCGCGAGAGCGGCAGGCTCTGGCCGTTGGACTGGTGAACCACGCCAGCGGCGCTCATTCGGTACGTCCAGCCGCTAGGCAAAGCGATGAAGTGCGGGAACACATAAACCAGCTCGGGCTCGTGGTCGGTGTTGCGAAACGGGCGCGAGAGGTCTTTGTTGAACAGCTGCCAGTAACTCTGCTGGGTGTAGCCGAACCACAGCGAATCGCGCAACGGGGCGCTGCCACTGTGCAGGAAGCCACTCATGATTTTGGTGCGCACGCTCAGGTTGATCTTGAGCTCGCCCGGCTGGTAGTTGACTTCAGCAGCCGGCGTGTGGCCGGCTGCGGGGGAGCTGGGCAAGCGGTTGACCGGCGTGCTGCCGCTCAAAGAGAGCGCCACCGGCCGGTAGGCGCGCAGCTCGAAGTTGTCGCGCGCGATCGCGTGTTCCAGATCCCAAAAGCGCGTGATCTCGCTGGGCTGGGCGCTGGCGCGCTGGACCGCCGAGGGCACGGGCGCGGGCGCCACCGCCGCCGCCGCCAGGTCTGGCCCGTACGGCACCGGGGGTGGGCTCTGGAGCTCCACCGGATTGGCAAACTGGCGCACTTTCTGATCGAAACAGACCAGGCGTTCGGTGTTGTCGGTGACGGTCGCACAGTCGAGCCAGTCACTGGCGAGAGCCGGGCCGACCAGGCTGGCCAGACCAGACGCGAGACAGGCCGCTCCCAGGGGATAACGGAAAAAATTCATGCGCGATGTTAAGACAGGCGGGCACCATGCTCGGTGCTGTTGGAAACCGCTGCCTTCCGACTGCCTCAGGCGGCCGTGTAGGCGCCGCACAGCGCTTTCGCCAGCAATCTGCCCAACTTGGGTCACCAGCGAAGGTCCGATGAGCAAAGCCGCCGCTCCAGCGGGGGGTGAGACGACCTCCAGCAAGGCGATCGCGACGGTGGGAAAGGCGGGGGAGGTGAGGCTGGGCGCACGCTTGTCAAGGCAGCGCGCCGGGCAAGCTGGCCAGCGCTTGTAGCAGGTGCTGGCGCTCGGCATCGCGCTGGAACAGCGGCGCGCGCAGCGCACATTGCGCTTGCAGTTGCGTGAGCATGCCGCCGGGCGCGGCCATGTCCGCGCGGCAAGCGCGCAGCAAGTGCGCCAGCGCCGGTGCATCGCCGGGCGGGAAGTACCCAGCGTAGTCCAGACCCAGCATGCCGACATTGCCGGGCACCTTTGAGGCGAGCACGGGCGTTCCACTGAGCACCGCTTCCATGATCACGTGGGCGCCACCTTCCATCTGGCTCGGGTGCAGCAGCAGGTGGGCGCGCTGAATGCGATCGCGCGCGGCCGCGTGCGACACACCGCCGACCCAGCGGTAATGCGGGCATTCGGCCTGGGTCTGGCACGCCGCCTCGCCCAGCGCGGGGTCCAGTGCATTCCCCAGGTGGTCAATCTGAATGCCCTCGCCAGACGCGAGCCCGCGCGCTGCGGCCCACACCGTCTGCGGCGATTTCTCGGCGCGCAAGTGGCCCACCACCACCGCGCGCAGGTACCGGGTCGTTTTGGGGAGCATGGCGCGCGGGGTGCTCGACTGAAACACCACACGGCATTTCTCGCGCAGCGGCTCAGGCAAGGCCAGCGGCCCTTGTTCCTGCAACACGATCAGGCGCTGCGCCAGCACCAGCGAGCGCTGGGCGGCGGCGTCGCTGTTGATGTCGCGGTAAAGGTCGGTGCCGGTGAGCGCCACCACCAGGCCCAGGCCCGGGCGCAGGCGTGCCCAGTCGGCGATCGATTCGGCCGAGCGCCGCGCGTGCAGCGCGAGCAGCAGATCGGTGCTGGTGTCGCCTTCCAGCTGGCCGGTCCATTGCCGGCTGAGCCGAACCTGATAATAGCCAGAGAGCAGCTGCGCCCAGCGGCGCGCGGTTTGCCAGTTGCCGTTGTTGGCGTCGGCCAGCGCGGGCGTGACGATGCAAAGAGAGGGTTTGGACATGGTGCAAGGATCACACAACACGGCCATTGCGGCACACGGAGCACGCAACGCCGATAAGGCCACGCTGGAGCTGCTGCTGCTCGATGCGCGCGCGC
>JBLIJY010000263.1:0-4073 GCA_047636095.1 Hydrogenophaga sp.
CAGATCGATGGCGCCATGCCTCGGCTCAACGCCATCCCCACCGGCTGCGCCTACAACCCGCGTTGTGAACGGGTCTTTGACCGCTGCCGAGAGGAGCGGCCAGATTTGCTCGGTGCGGGCGCGACCCGAGCCGCTTGCTGGCTGCACGCGCAACAACCAGCGAAGACCCCAGGAGTGGCAGCATGAGCGCGATTGAAAAAGCCGTGCAGGTCCACACCGAGCGCAGCGCGCCACCTGCGCCTGCTGACGCCGCGTCTGCCAACTCCGCCCCGCTGGTGCGGGCCACCGACTTGGCCAAAACATTTGACGTGTCAGCGCCCTGGCTCAACCGTGTGCTGGAGCGCCAGCCGCGCCAGTTGCTGCGCGCTGTCGATGGCGTGTCGTTCGACATTGCGCGCGGCGAAACGCTGGCTTTGGTGGGTGAGTCCGGATGTGGCAAAAGCACCGTGGCTCGTTTGCTGGTGGGCTTGTACGAGCCAACGCGCGGCGGTTTCGAGTTCGATGGGCAAGACGCCCACGCAGCCTTTAAGACGCCACAAGGGCGGCAGCTGCGCCGTCGCATTCAGATGATTTTTCAGGATCCGTACGCGAGCTTGAACCCGCGCTGGATCGTGCAAGACATCATTGCCGAGCCGCTGCGCGAGCACGCGATCGAAACCGACCCTGAGGCCTTGAGTGCGCGGGTGGACGATTTGCTGCGCTCGGTTGGCCTATCCCCGCAAGATCGGGTGAAGTACCCGCACCAGTTCTCGGGCGGGCAGCGCCAGCGCATCTCGATCGCGCGCGCGCTGGCCACGCAGCCCGAATTTCTGGTGTGCGATGAGCCCACCTCGGCGCTGGACGTGAGCGTGCAGGCGCAGGTGCTCAACATCATGAAAGACCTGCAGCGCCAGCAGGGGCTGACGTATCTGTTCATCAGCCACAACCTCGCGGTGGTGCGGCATGTGAGCGATCAGGTGGGCGTGATGTACCTCGGGCGGCTGGTGGAGCTGGCCCCCAAGCACACGCTGTTCGACAGCCCGCGTCACCCCTACACGCGCATGCTGCTGGACGCGATTCCGAAGATGCACGACACCGGGCGGGCGCGCACGCCAGTGAACGGCGAAGTGCCCAATCCGCTGAATCCGCCAGCTGGTTGCGCCTTCAACCCACGCTGTCCGCACGCCAACAACCGCTGCCGCGATGAGCGGCCTGTGCTGCAGATTTTTGCTGGCGTTCGGGTGGCTTGTCATGCGATCGAAGAGGGTCGGATCTGAGGCGCTGATTGGGTGGGCGTTGGCGCTGGCGCGGACGGCGGGCGCTTGCCTCCGCGAATGTCCCCCGGCCTGCTGCGCAGGCCTTCTCCTTGACTTCGCTGCGGCAAACCCCCGCCGTTCTCAGTGGTGTCTGGCGTGTGTGGTTAAAACCCAAGAGGCTGGGGAGATGATGCTGCCAGTTCACTGATGTTTTTCTCCCCAGGAGACGACGTTGAATGGGCAAGGTGTCGCTTGTCAGCAGCGCGTCACGCGTGCCATCAAGCGTACCGCTTGCTTTTCAGGTTGTGCTTCATCTCTTTGAGCAGCGGGTGCAACTGCGCACTGCCGATGCGCAGCGCCACGCAGGTGGCCACCACGTCAATCACCATCAGGTGCATCAGCCGCGAAGTCATGGGGCTGTAGCGGTCGTAGCCTTCGGGATGGTCGGCGGCCAAGTGAATATGGCCGGTCTGCGCCAGCGGCGATCCGCTGGTGGTGATGCAGATCACGGTGGCACCGTGCTTGCGCGCGATGTCGGCAGCGTCCATCAGGTCGCGGGTGCGCCCGGAATTGGAGACGATCACCAGGCAGTCGCCAGCACGCAACAGCGAGGCGCTCATGACCTGCATGTGGCCGTCGCTGTAGGCGATGGTGTTGATACCGAGACGGAAGAACTTGTGTTGTGCGTCTTGCGCCACGATGCCCGAGTTGCCCGCGCCGTAAAACTCGATGCGGCCCCGATTCTCATAGGTGCTCACCAGCGCGTCCACCGCCTTCTCAATCGCGTGGGTGGAGGCGTCGTTGCGGTATTTCAGGAAGGCCGCCACTGTGTTGTCGATCACCTTGACCAGCACGTCGCCCACTTTGTCGTCCGCGTCCACGCTGCGGTGGATGAAGGGCACGCCCTCGCTCACCGTGCCTGCCAGCTTCAGCTTGAAATCCACCAGGCCGTCGTAGCCCATGCTGCGGCAAAAGCGAACGACCGTCGGCTTGCTGACGTGCGATCTCAAGGCCAGCTCAGTCACCGGCAGGCTGGCGAAACTGCGGGGATCGCGCAGCACGAGCTTGCCGACGCGTTGTTCGGCGGGTGCCAGCGATGGCAGTGAGGCTTTGATACGGTCTAGCATCGCC
Organism: Hydrogenophaga sp.; assembly: GCA_047636095.1. GTDB lineage: Bacteria > Pseudomonadota > Gammaproteobacteria > Burkholderiales > Burkholderiaceae_C > Hydrogenophaga. The sequence continues at coordinate 2,367 of JBLIJY010000263.1, forward strand.
AAATGGTAACTTGGTTACATCCTTCTGGCGACTCGGTGAAACCCGAGGCGCTGATAATCGGACCATGAACCAGCTCGACGCCCTCAAACAATTGACCACCGTGGTTGCCGACACCGGCGACTTCCATCAGCTCGCGGCCTACGCGCCACAAGACGCGACCACCAACCCGTCGCTGATCCTGAAAGCGGTGCAAAAGCCCGACTACGCCCACCTGCTGACCGAGGCCGTCACTCAGTACGGCGTGCAGGGGCTGGATGAGACCATGAACCGCCTGCTGGTTCGTTTCGGCTGCGAAATCCTCCACCATATCCCTGGCCGCGTTTCCACCGAAGTGGATGCGCGCCTGAGCTTCGACACCGAGGCCACTGTCACGCGCGCGCACCGCATCATCGACCTCTACCAAGGCGAGGGCGTGCATGTGGATCGGGTGCTGATCAAGATCGCATCCACCTGGGAAGGTATCCAGGCCGCTGAGCGCCTGGAGCGCGACGGTATCCACACCAACCTCACACTGCTGTTCTCCTTCGCCCAGGCGGTGGCCTGCGGTCAGGCCAAAGTGCAGCTGATCTCACCTTTTGTTGGCCGCATTTACGACTGGTACAAGAAAAGCGCAGGCGCCGCGTGGGTGGAAACCGACAAGGCGGGCGCCCACGATCCCGGCGTGCAGTCGGTCAAGGCGATCTACAACTTTTACAAAAAACACGGCATTGCCACCGAGGTGATGGGAGCGAGCTTTCGCAACGTGGGCCAGATCACCGCACTGGCCGGCTGCGACCTGCTCACCATCAGCCCAGAACTGCTGTCTCAGCTGGCCGTCAGCAACGCCGCGCTGCCCCTCGCGCTGGACGCCGAAGCCGCGAAGACGATGGACATCCCCTTCGTTCATTGCGACGAGGCAGCGTTCCGCTTTGCCCTGAACGAAGACGCCATGGCCACCGAGAAACTGGCCGAGGGCATCCGGGCGTTTGTGGCCGATACGATCAAGCTGGAAGACATGATGAAGTGAGGTTCAGTCAGCCACCCAAGAAAAAACCCCGCGAATCGCTCCGCGGGGTTTTTTCTTGGGTCTCTGTTGGAAAGCAAAAATGCATTCCAACAGATCATTCATGATGGCGCAGAGCAGTAGCATTGCCACGGCAAGCGGCTGCAACGTCGCCATGCGCCCTCATGCCAGGCGCAATTACATGCCCATGCCGCCCATATCGCCCATACCACCCATGCCGCCGCCCATGCCGCCGGCTGGTGCGTCGTCTTTCTGCGACTCAGCAATCATGCACTCGGTGGTCAGCATCAGGCTGGAGACCGAAGCGGCGTTTTGCAACGCGGTGCGGGTCACTTTCGTTGGGTCCAGAATGCCCATTTCGATCATGTCGCCGTAGGTGTCGTTGGCGGCGTTGAAGCCGTAGTTGCCTTTGCCAGCCAGAATAGCGTTGACCACCACCGACGGCTCGCCACCGGCGTTGGCCACGATTTCGCGCAGGGGCGCTTCAACCGCTTTCATCACCAGCTTGATGCCGGCGTCTTGATCGGGGTTGTCGCCCTTGATGGCACCAGCGGATTGACGGGCGCGCAGCAAGGCCACACCGCCACCGGCCACGATGCCTTCTTCCACCGCAGCGCGCGTGGCGTGCAGGGCGTCTTCAACGCGGGCTTTCTTTTCCTTCATCTCGACTTCGGTGGCAGCGCCGACCTTGATCACGGCAACAC
>JBLIJY010000264.1:0-4044 GCA_047636095.1 Hydrogenophaga sp.
AGCCGGTACCACCCCGGCATCGACCTGGAGGCTTACTGGGTCAGCGAAAAATTCGATGGTGTTCGAGCGTACTGGGACGGTAAGCAATTGCTCAGCCGCGGCGGATACCCGATACACGCACCGGCCTGGTTCACCCAGGGATGGCCCGCCGAGCCGGCTGACGGCGAGTTGTGGGCTGGCCGGGGTGGGTTTCAACAGGCCGTCTCCACGGTGCGGCAACAAACGCCAGACGACACGGCCTGGCGCCAGATCCGCTTCATGGTTTTCGACTTGCCTACCCACCCGGGCGACTTCAACCAACGCATTGCTGCCTACCGCCTGTGGGTGGTGCGGCGGCAGCAGCCGTGGGTGCAGGCTGTGGAGCAGACCCGAGTACTCGATCACGCCACCTTGCGGCGGCAGCTGCTGGAAATGGATCGCGCGGGCGGCGAAGGGCTGATGCTGCACCGAGGCGACACGCTGTACCGCGCCGAGCGCAGCGACAACCTGCTCAAGCTCAAGACGCATGAGGACGCAGAGGCGCAAGTGATCGGCCATACAGCGGGGCGCGGCAAATACACCGGCATGACAGGCGCGCTAAGGGTGCGCAGCACCGATGGACGTGAGTTCCACATTGGCAGCGGCCTGAGCGACGCCTTGCGGCGCGATCCACCTGCGGTGGGCACGTGGATCACTTACCGCCACCGGGGCCTCAACGACAGCGGCCTGCCGCGCTTTGCAACATGGCTGCGCGTGCGAACCGATCAGGATTGGCAGTTGCCTGTCGGTTCAACTCTGCCACCAGCTGTCTCACCACCAACAGCCGCCCCACGCTGAGGCGAGCCCTACGGACGAGTCATCAAGCAGCGGTGCTGGCCTTCTTCAAGATGGCGTAAAGCTCGTCCTTGAGCGCCAGCTTCTCTTTTTTCAGCTGCTCAATTTCGATCTGCGTCCCCGGCTCGATGTGGACCTCTTTGTTCTTGATCACTTGGTCCAAGTTGTTGTGCTTGTCGAACAGCCGGGTGAAGTGGGCGTCGTGGCCTTTGAGCTGCGTGATGAGATCGCGGTATTCAGGAAACATAGGGGAGTACCTCCGGTTGGTTGGAGCGATGACAAGGGTCGCTCACATGGGCCATGGCACACAGCGGCGGACACCCCGCTGGTAGCACACAGCCCCCAAAACCATCTTAACGCCGCCCGCTGCCCCAACGTTTGCGGCACATCACGCGCCCACGCAATCGGCGAAATACCCCATCACGCCGTCAGCACCAGCCACTTGCACCAAGCCGTGAATGTCGGTCTCAAAGCCAGGGCACTCGCGCGCGAATTCGCGGTTGAACTTTAGATAGTCCACGATCTTTTTGTTGAACACCTCGCCCGGAATCAACAGCGGAATGCCAGGCGGGTACGGCGTGACCAGGCTAGTGGTGATGCGCCCCTCCAGGTCGTCGATCGGCACCCGCTGCGTGGTGCGGTGGGCGATGTGGGCGAAAGCGTCGCTGGGCTTCATGGCCGGCAGGTGGTCGCTCAGGTACATCTCGGTGGTCAGGCGCGCGATGTCGTACTTGGCGTATAGCGCATGCACATGCTGGCACAGATCGCGCAACCCCATCTGCTCATAGCGCGGCTGCTTGGCGCAGAACTCCGGCATGGTCCGCCACATCGGCTGGTTCTTGGCGTGGTCGTCTTTGAACTGCTGCAGCGCGGTCAGCAGCGTGTTCCAGCGGCCCTTGGTGATGCCGATCGTGAACATGATGAAGAAGCTGTACAGACCGGTCTTCTCCACCACCACCCCGTGCTCGGCGAGGAACTTGGTGACGATTGACGCCGGGATGCCCGTGGTCTCGAAGCGCCCATCCATGTTCAAGCCGGGCGTGACGATGGTGGCCTTGATCGGGTCGAGCATGTTGAAGCCCGGCGCCATGTCGCCAAAACCGTGCCAAGCCTCTTCGCCGTCAGACGGTTGCACACCCTCGGAATCGGTGCGCTTGAGCACCCAGTCGGTGGAGCGGCCAATGCCCTCATCCACCAGCTGGTCGGGACCCCAGACCTTGAACCACCAGTCGTCGTCTCCAAACTCGTCGTCCACCTTGCGCATGGCGCGGCGGAAATCGAGTGCTTCGGCCAGGCTCTCTTCCACCAGCGCGGTGCCGCCCGGCGGCTCCATCATGGCGGCAGCCACATCGCAACTGGCGATGATGCTGTACTGCGGGCTGGTGCTGGTGTGCATCAGGTACGCCTCGTTGAAGAGATGACGGTCCAGCTTGGTGTCTTGCGAGTCCTGCACCAGCACATGGCTGGCCTGGCTGATGCCCGCCAGCAGCTTGTGGATGGACTGCGTGGCGTAGACCACAGAGTGCTTCGGCCGCGCCCGCTTCTTGCCCATGGAATGGAAGCTGCCATAGAACGAATGGAAAGCCGCGTGTGGCAGCCAGGCCTCGTCGAAATGCAGGTTGGCGATATAGCCGTCAAGCAGGCCCTTGATGGTCTCCGTGTTGTAGAGCACGCCGTCGTAGGTCGACTGAGTCAGCGTGAGGATGCGCGGCTTCACTGTGTCGGCGTCGACCCCAGCGAGCAGCGGGTTAGCGCGAATTTTGGCCTTGATGGCATCGATCTCAAACTCGCTTTGCGGGATGGGACCGATGATGCCGTAGTGGTTGCGCGTGGGCTTCAAAAAGACGGGAATGGCGCCCGTCATGATGATGCTGTGCAAGATGGACTTGTGGCAGTTGCGGTCCACCACCACCACATCGCCCGGCGCTACTGTGTGGTGCCAGACCATTTTGTTGCTGGTGCTGGTGCCGTTGGTCACGAAGTAGCAGTGGTCGGCATTGAAAATGCGCGCCGCATTGCGCTCGCTGGCACCGATCGCGCCGTTGTGGTCCAGCAGCTGACCGAGTTCTTCCACCGCGTTGCACACATCGGCGCGCAGCATGTTCTCGCCGTAGAACTGGTGGTACATCTGACCGATCGGGCTTTTGAGAAACGCCACGCCACCCGAATGTCCTGGGCAGTGCCAGGAGTAAGAGCCGTCTTCCGCGTAGTCGAGCAGCGCCTTGAAAAACGGTGGCTGGATGCCTTCGAGATAGCTCTTGGCTTCGCGGATGATGTGGCGCGCCACGAACTCCGGCGTGTCCTCAAACATGTGGATGAAGCCATGCAGCTCGCGCAGGATGTCATTGGGCAGGTGGCGGCTGGTTTTGGTTTCACCGTGTATATAAATCGGCACATCGCTGTTCTTGCGGCGCACCTCAGCGATGAAGTTGCGCAGGTTGAGCACCACCGGATCGAGATCAGGGCCCGGGCTGAACTCCTCGTCATCAATCGACAAAATGAACGCGCTGGCGCGCGACTGCTGCTGCGCAAACAGCGAGAGATCGCCGTAGCTGGTCACGCCCATGACCTCGAAACCTTCGGTCTCGATGGCCAGCGCCAGTGCGCGAATGCCCAGGCCCGAAGAGTTTTCGGATCGGAAGTCTTCGTCGATGATGAAGATGGGGAAACGGAATTTCATGGCGGTCCTCAGCCCGGTGCGTGCATCAGGCGGCGCAGCAGGCGTTTAGCAAAAGAATGAACAGATAAGTGTACGGAAAAGGATCGGTGTCTCAGGCGCCTGTGCCATATGCCGCAAAATGAAGTACAGGCGGCCACATGGCCACAGCCCATTTGTGGAGCAGATATGGCCGATTCGACGTGGTGGTGGTTGCTGGTAGGCGCCTTGGTGGCGACAGAGCTGCTCACCGGCACCTTTTACCTTCTGATGCTGGCGCTGGGCGCAGCGATTGCGGCAATTGCGGCACACCTGGGCGTACCGCTGGTCACGCAGATGGTCGTGGCCTCGGTGGCCGGGCTGGTTTCGGTGGCACTGTGGCACCAGTTCAAAAAACACCGGCCAGGCGATCCTTCAGCGCGCGCGCAGCGCAGCGTGAATCTTGATGTGGGCGAGATCATTCATGTGGACATTTGGCTGCCCGACGACTCGGCGCAGGTGAAATACCGTGGCGCCTTGTGGCGCGTCATCCAGCGTCCGGGCAATGCGCCTGTACCGGGTGCCTATCGGGTGGC
>JBLIJY010000265.1:0-4043 GCA_047636095.1 Hydrogenophaga sp.
AACTCGATCTCCAGCAACCTGCATTTCTGGCGCCTGGCACAGCAGGCCAAACGCAACGGCGCGCGCCTCGTCTGCATCGACCCACGGCGCTCCGAGACCGCCGAGAAGTGCCACGAACACATCGCCCTGCACCCCGGCACCGACGCCGCGCTGGCCTTGGCCCTGATGCACCAACTCATCACCCACAACTGGCTGGACACCGACTACATCGCGCGTCACACCCTGGGCTGGGAAGGCTTGCGCGAACGCGCGCTGCTGTGGCCGCCCGAGCGCGCAGCCGAGGTCTGCGGTGTGCCAGTGCAGCAAATCGTCGATCTGGCGCGCGACTACGGCACCATAGCGCCCGCTGCCATTCGGCTCAACTACGGCATGCAGCGGGTGCGCGGGGGCGGCAACGCGGTGCGCGCGGTGGCTTGCCTGCCTGCGCTGGTCGGCGCCTGGCGGCACCGGGCTGGTGGCTTGCTGCTGTCGTCCAGCGGGCATTTCCCCATTCAGCGCGCTGCGCTGCACCGGCCCGACCTGCTCGCGGGCCGCCAGCCACGCACCATCAACATGGTCACCATCGGCGACGATCTGCTGCGTGGCGCTTCGCCCGAGTTCGGCCCGCCCATTGAGGCGCTGGTGGTTTACAACAGCAACCCGGTGGCGGTTGCCCCCGAGTCGGGCAAGGTGGTGCAAGGCTTTGCGCGCGAAGACCTGTTCACCGTGGTGCTGGAGCACTTCCAGACCGACACCGCCGATTACGCCGACTTCATCTTGCCGGCGACCACCCAGCTCGAACACTGGGACGTGCACGCCTCTTATGGCCACACCGACGTGTTGCTCAACCGCCCGGCGATCGCGCCGCTGGGCCAAGCGCGCAGCAACGCCGCCATCTTCCGCGCTCTGGCCGCGCGCATGGGGTTTGACGACCCCTGCTTCCTGGACGACGACGAAACCCTGTGCCGCACCGCCTTCGGCGATCAGATCGATTTCGAGACCCTGCTGACCCAGGGTTTTGCCACCTTGCCGCTGCCTGAGGCGCCATTCGCCGAAGGCGGCTTCCCCACGCCCTCCGGCCGCTGCGAATTCGCCAGCAGCCGGCTCGCCGCCCAGGGCCACGACCCGCTGCCCGAGCACCTGCCCAACCACGAGCCGGCGAGCAGCAGCACCGCCTACCCGCTGGCCATGATCTCGCCGCCGGCGCGCAACTTCCTCAACTCCAGCTTCGTCAACGTGGACAGCCTGCGCGCCATCGAGCGCGAGCCGCTGGTGGAGATTCATGCGGATGACGCGGCCGCGCGCGGCATCACCACCGGCCAGGTGGTCCGCGTGTTCAATGCGCGCGGCGAATACCACTGCAAGGCCGATGTGTCGCGGCGCGCGCGCCCCGGCGTGGTCAACGGGCTGGGCGTGTGGTGGCGCAAGCTCGGCTTGAACGGCACCAACGTCAACCAGCTCACCAGCCAGCGCCTGACCGACATGGGCAACGGCCCGGTGTTTTACGACTGCTTGGTGGAAGTGGAAAAATCATGACCCTCCCTGCGCCGCTTCGCGTCTTCCCCCCCTGCAGGGGGGACCACGCCTGTGGCCCGGCCAAGCCGGCTCCACGGCATGTGCTGGGTTGGGTCCTCGCTGCGCTGATTCTCTCGGGCTGCGCCAGCCCGACCACGGGTGTCGGCTACTACTGGCAATCGGCCACCGGCCACCTGAGCCTGATGCGCGCAGCGCGCCCGCTGGATGACTGGCTGCAAGACGCGCAAACCCCCGCCGCCCTCAAAACGCGGCTGGCCACCGCGCAGCGCATCCGCAGCTTCGCCGTCGCCGATCTCGCGCTGCCCGACAACGCCAGCTACCACCGCTACGCCGACCTCGGGCGCCGCGCGGTGGTCTACAACGTGGTGGCGGCGCCCGCGCTCTCGCTCACACTCAACACCTGGTGCTTCCCGGTGGTCGGTTGTGTGGGCTACCGGGGCTATTTCGATGAGGCCAACGCCCGCGCCTTTGCCGCCAGTTTGCCGCCCGCGCTGGAGGTCGCGGTCTACCCAGTACCGGCTTACTCCACCCTGGGCTGGACCAACTGGCTGGGCGGCGACCCGCTGCTCAACACCTTCATCGGCTACCCCGAGGGCGAGCTGGCGCGCTTGGTCTTTCACGAGCTGGCGCACCAGGTGCTGTACGTGAAGAACGACACCGCCTTCAACGAATCGTTTGCCACCGCGGTCGAGCGCCTGGGCGGTGAGCGTTGGCTGAAGGAACATGCCAGCGAAGCGGCGCGGGCCGAGTACGCGGTGTTCGACGCGCGGCGCCAGCAATTCCGTGCCCTCACCCGGTCCACCCGCAGCGCCTTGCAGGTGGTTTATGAAGACGGCTCCGCAAGCGACACCGACAAACTGCGCCGCAAGGCCGAGGTGATGGGGAAATTCCACGCCGAGTACGACGAACTCAAGCGCGAGTGGGGCGGCTTTCGGGGCTATGACGCTTGGGTCGCCCGAACCAACAACGCCAGTTTCGGCGCCCAGGCCGCTTACGACGATCTGGTGCCAGGCTTCACCGCCTTGTTCCAACGCGAGGGCAACGACTTCGTCCGGTTTTATGATGCGGTGCGCACGCTGGCCGAGCAGCCGCGAGAAACGCGCCGCGCGCTTCTCGCCAAACTGGGCCGCGCCACCCAACTTGCAGACCACGCGCCTCAACACCCGACGCCTCTGCGCTGAACCAACCGAAACACCACGCTCCATGGCCGATATTCACATCCAGCGCAAACACCAACTCGGCTTGACCGGCGCTCGCAAAGTTGCCTGGCAATGGGCCGAGCAGGCAGAAGGCGACTTCGGCATGGCCTGCACTTACGAAGAAGGCGGGGACTGCGACGAGGTGGCGTTCAGCCGCAGCGGCGTCAGCGGCACGCTGCTGGTGACCGCCGACCATTTCGAGCTTGATGCCAAGCTGGGCTTTCTGCTGGGCGCTTTTCGCGAGCGCATCGAGAGCGAGATCGTGAAAAACCTCGACCAACTGCTGGCCGCCAAAAAGCCCGCCAGCCGCAAGAAAAAAGCCTGAAGACCAAAAGAAAGCGGGCCAATACCGGCCCGCTGTTCACTTGGCTCAACCGATCAGCTCAGCGATTCGATCAGATCGATGTACTGCTGCTTTGCCTCGTCGCCCGAGCTGCCCTTGCACTGGTTCCATGCGTCCCACTTGGCGCGGCCCACCATGTCACCAAAGCCCGGTTTTTTCTCGGCGTTGTCACCGGTGGTGGACTGCTTGTACAGGCCATAAATCTTGAGCAGCGTGGCGTTGTCGGGGCGCTCGCTCAGGTTCTTGGATTGGGCCACGGCGGCATCGAAACGGGTTTGCAGATCGGACATGCGGAACTCCTTCAGTGGGGAACAAAACAGCGGCCCCTCAGGGCTAGCCCGGTATCTTACGTTTTGCGCTGACGGCACAATAGGTCGCGGCACCCAACAACCAAGCCCCGCCCTCAACGCGTTCGCATCGGATGCGGCAGCGGCGGGCCATAGGAGACACCATGGTCCAGCGCATTACCCCTGCCGACGCCGCGCCGTCGGCACACCAGCGGCCTGCCGCCCGAACGCGCCGCCGACCACCGGCCACCGCGCCGCTGCCGCTACCCAGCCACACCAACGCGTCCACCCCGGCCAGCGCGTTTGGGCTGCCAGGCGAGCGCATGAGCAAGGTCGACACCGCCTGGCTGCGCATGGACTCAGACACCAACCTCATGATGATCCTGGGCGTGTGGGTGCTGCGCCCGGGCGTTTCGCTGGCGGCGCTGCGCGAACGGGTGAGCGAGCGCCTGCTGCCCTACCGGCGCTTTGTGCAGATCGCCCGCCAGGACGCCACCGGCGCCCACTGGCTCGACGACCCCGACTTCGACATCGCGCACCATGTGGTGAGCCGCCCGCTCCAGCAAGCGCGCGGGCAAAGCGCGCAGGCGGCCTTACAGGCGCGCATCGCCGACCTCGCCATGCAGCCGCTGGAGCCCATGCGACCGCTCTGGTGCTTCGAGCTGGTGGAAGACCACGAAGGCGGCTCGGCGCTGATCG
>JBLIJY010000266.1:0-4027 GCA_047636095.1 Hydrogenophaga sp.
TCTTCGACCTGCGGGCGGTGCACGGCAGCAGCGTTCTGCTCTACGATCTGCGGCGCGACGTGCTGAGCCGCACCAAGGGCAACACCTTGTTCCTGGCGCACATGGTGGCCAACGCGCTGCAACACCAGCCACCGCTGGGTCTGTTCAAGGGCATCTCTGCCATCCGCAGCGGCGAGCACAAGGGCGCGATCAACCTCAAACACACCGGCGTGGTGCCCATCGTGGACCTGGCACGGGTCTATGCCTTGGCCGGTGGCCACGAGGCAGTCAACACCCACGACCGGCTGGTCAGCGCGGCGGCGGGCGGCGCCATCAGCGAGCAAAGCGCCCGCGACCTGCGCGACGCCCTCGAATTCATCGCCTTCACCCGCATCCAGCACCAGGCCCGCCAGATTGCCGCCGGCCAGCCGCCCGACCACTATCTGCCGCTCGGTGACACCTCCAACTTCGAACGCAGCCAGCTGAAAGATGCGTTCAACGTCGTGCATTCGCTGCAAAACGTGATCGGGCAGCGGTATCGGATGTGACACATCGGCGAACTGGCGGGTTGCCACACCACGGCCACAAGCCAGCAACGTCCGACATGGGAAGTTCTCAAAACCGGGATCGGCTTATCTGCTGAACCAACTCATCAAAAGCCAATCGGAATATACTTTGGTATATATCAACGGAGGTGCTCATGGGACAGACTGCCAAAATTTTCATGACGGGGCGCAGCCAAGCTGTCCGCTTGCCCCTGGCGTATCGATTTGACACGGCCAGCGTGTTCATCCGCAAAGACCAGCGCACAGGCGATGTGATCCTCTCCACACGGCCTGATACTTGGGACGGATTTCTGGAGGCCTTGTCAGCCACCGATGTGCCGACTGACTTCTTGGACGAACAAGAGCGCCAGCAGGGAAAACAAACGCGAGATCCATTGCAGGGCTGGGCTGAATGAACACCCAATACATGTTGGACACCAACATGGTGAGTCAGTTGCTTCGCGCCCACCCAAAAGTCATTCGGCTGGTGACGAGTGCACCAATGGAATCGCTGTGCATTTCGGCGGTCACAGAGGGCGAATTGGCTTTTGGGTTGGCCAAGCGCCCAGATGCAACGAAGCTTGCGCAAACGGTTGGAGAATTTCTTCAGAGAATCGAAATTTGCGCATGGGGCAGCGAGGTGGCTAAAGCCTACGGTGCCCTGCGTGCAGACACAGAAAAGGGCGGTCTAAGCTTGGCACCTCTGGACATGATGATTGCAGCGCATGCCAAATGCCTGGGTGCAACGTTGGTGACAAACGATGCCGCGTTCAAGCGGGTGCAAGCACTGACCGTTGTGGACTGGACGATTTGAAGTTTATTCGTTCATCAAACGGTGATGCACGAAAGTGCGCAAAGATGGATTGCAGGATGGGCGAGCCCGGCGCAGAAGGGTAAGTGCTCATCGGTAAGTTTCTCGGCATTCAGCCTCCCTTATAAAGAGACCCTCGCAGCAGTGAGACGTTTGCCGAACAACTTACCGCTACCCACTTACCTTCCAGCGAAATTCGCCAGCCGACGATGTCAGTATTTCAAGCGCGCGTAGTACGTTTTCTGCGCCGCTTCCCGTGCCTCACCCAGTGTGTGGATGCCTTTTTCGGCCAGCAGCGGGATCAGCTTCAGGAACACCTCGGCCGTCACCATCGCGTCGCCCAGCGCGGTGTGGCGGCCCACGATCGTCACGTTGAAACGCTCGGCCAGCGCTTCGAGTCGGTGGGAGTCCTGGTTGGGGTGCACCAGCGCCGAGAGCAGCAGCGTGTCGAGCACCGGGTGGTCGAAGGCCAAGCCAACCTGCTCCTGCTTGAGCTGAAGAAAACGCATGTCAAACGCGGCGTTGTGCGCCACCAGCACGGTGTCTTGCGCGAAGGCGTGAAACGCGGGCAGCACCTGATCGATGGTGGGCTGGCCGCGCACCATTTCGGGCTGGATGCCGTGGATCGGAATCGTGACGGCGGGAATGGCACGCTTGGGGTCCACCAGCTGCTCGAAGCTCTCTTGGCGCAACAGCTTGTTGTTGACGATGCGAGCTGCACCAATCTGAATGATCTCGTCGCCCTGCGACGGATTGAGGCCCGTGGTTTCGGTGTCGAAGACGGTGTAGGCCAGCTCGCTCAGGCGCCGGTCATCCAGCGTGCGGGTGAGCTCGGTGGTCTTGAACAGGTCGAAGTCGTAGTACTCGGGCCGGCTGTCGGTGGGCAGCAGCGCGGCGGCCTCGGCGCGTTCCTGCGGGCTGGCCAGCGGCAGCAGCAGCCGGAAAAATGCTTGGTGGCGTACCCGCTCGCGCTCGAACCAGAAAGCGCCAGCGTGGCGCTCCACCACGTCGCGCACCGTGAGGCGCGTCGCCTCACCGCCCACGCGCATCGCGTCTAGTTCCCAGCTCATCACCGTTTCGGTGCTCATCGCCTGGCCCGACCAGACCAGATCGAGCTGGGCCTTACCGGCGCTGCTCGCTGCCCCCAGGCGCAGCTGAACGAACTTCACCGCGAATTCGTCTTTAAGCCGACCCGCCAGATAGACCACCGCTTGCAGCAGGGAAAAACTCTCGACCTTGAGCCACAGACTGGCGTCCACCTCCACCGCCGACGCATTCAGGCCGGTCACCACCTCGATGCGTTTGAGGGCGGCGTTCACCAGGTCGGCACCCAGCATGTCTTCCAACGGCCAACGGGTCTTCAGGCTGCTGGCCGAACCGGCTTCCAGCGCAGCTATTCGCTGGCTGAGTGAGCGGGTTTCTTCGCGGATCACACCCAGGAAGCGTTCGCGCATGGCGGGCTCCAAGTCGGGGTAGTCCAGCATGTCCAGCGCGGCCTGCATGTTGGCCAGCGCCGATCGGCTGCCCTCGGTGAGGCTGAGCAGCACCTGGTCTTTGGCAGACTCCGCCTCGTAGTCGCGGGTGATGTTCTCCAGCATCAGCACAAAGCCGGTGAGCTCGATGGGCGCATCCGCCTGTGCATCCTGCGCCGCTGGGCGCACGGGCGCCATCTGCACCCGCAACAGCTGCCCAGCCGGCGTGGTGGTCACAAACTGGGCTGAAGGCTGCGCCGCGCCACGCAACATGCGCTGCTGGATGTTCTCCAGCGCGTGGGTCACCAGCTTGCGGTCGAACACGCCATAGATGGAGCGACCCAGGCCGATCAGCTCGGCGCCGCCCGCCACACCAGGCGCCTGCGACAGGGCGCGAAACTGCGTGCGCGCGCGCTGGTTGTAGAGCAGCACCTGGCCATCGAGGTTGCAGACCACCACGCTCTGGCTGAGTTCGGCCATCAGCGCGGCCAGACGGCTTTTCTCCGCCTCGATGCCTTGCGCCGCCTGCGCCACCCGCTGTGTCATCTCGGCCCGCAGCGCCTCGCGCTGTGCCACCAGCTGGTTGAACAGGCCCACCAGCACCCGGGTCTCCGTGTTGCCCTTGGGCGTGAGCTCGCGGACCACATCGGTGCGCAGCAGCACCTGGGCCTCTTCGGCCAGCTGCACCGAAGGCGTGACCCAGTGATCGAACCAGCGCTTGAGGGCCCAGGCGATCGCCGCCATGCCCACACCCCAGGTCAACAAGATCAGCGCCAACCGGTCGCCCAGCAGCGCCCACAGCGCCTGGCGCGCAGCCGGCTCCAGCGTGACGCCCACCAGCGCCATGGTGGCCACCAGCCAGGCCACCGACAACAGCGCCGCGCCACCCAGCAGCCACCACAGGCGATGGTCGGTTTTTTGCTGGCCGCTCACACCGCTTCGCCCAGCATCTCGCGCACTTTTTGCACCAGCTCCTTGGTGGAAAACGGCTTGGTCATGTAAGCGTTGGCGCCCAGCGCCAGGCCTTTGGCCACATCGGTGTCGCGCCCCTTGGCGGTGAGCATGAGCACCAGCGTGTCGCGCAGGGCTTCGCTGGCGCGCAGCTCGCAACAGACATCAAAGCCCGATTTGATCGGCATCATCACGTCGAGCAACACCAGGGCCGGCCGTTCGCGCGCGATGACATCCATCGCCTCCTGACCGTCGCGCGCCAGCAGCAC
>JBLIJY010000267.1:0-4025 GCA_047636095.1 Hydrogenophaga sp.
GCCAGCGGGCGCGCACGTCGTCCATCCAGGCGCCACCGCGCTTGCCATTGCGAGCGCCTGGGTCGAGGTAGAACTGGCCCACCAGCACGGTGCCTTGGTCTGTGTGGCGTTCGATGCGGTAGAACTCTACGCTGGGGTGCCAAACCGGCGCGCTGTCGCGGCGGATCGCCACCTCGAACAGCGTCTCGATGATCTGGAACAGGCCCGCCAGCACCTTGGGCGCGGTGAAATACGGTTTGACCTCCTGCTCGCTGAAGGCGTAACGCTGCTCTTTGAGCTTCTCGCCGACATAGGTCCAGTCCCAAGGCTGCGGGTCATTGAGCTGGAGTTCGCTGGCGGCGAAGGCGCGCAGATCGGCGAGGTCTTTTTCGGCATGGGGTCGGGCGCGCTGCGCGAGGTCGCGCAGGAATTCGATCACCTGCTCGGGGGACTCAGCCATTTTGGGGACCAGGGACACGTCGGCGAAGTGGCGAAAGCCGAGCAGCTTGGCCTCTTCGAGCTTGAGCGCCAGCAATTCACTCATGATCGCGGTGTTGTCGAACTTTGTGCCATCACCCTCGGCCTGATCGCTGGCGCGGGTGACATAAGCGCGGTACAGGCGCTGGCGCAGGGCGCTGCTGTGCGCGAACTGCATCACCGGCAAATAGCAGGGCATCTTGAGCGTGAGCTTGTGGCCGGTTTGGCCGTCGGCTTGCGCGGCCGTTGCTGTGGCTTGCAGCACATCGTCGGGCACGCCAGCGAGTTCTTCGGTCGGCACGATCAGGCTGAAGGCGTCGGTGGCGTCCAGCGCGTTTTCGCTGAATTTTTGCGCCAGCTCGGCTTGGCGTTCCTGGATGGCGGCGAAGCGCTCTTTTGCTTTGCCCATCAGGTCGGCACCGCCCAGGCGGAAACCGCGCATCGCGTTTTTGTGCGCCTGCGTTTGCTCGGGTGAGAGCCGGGCCGGGTCCATTGCTTGGTACTTGGCGTACAGCCGCTCGTCGGCGCCCAGCCGAGTCCAAAACTCGGTGACCTGGGGCAGGGCGGCGTTGTAGGCGGCGCGAAGCTCGGGTGTGTCGGCCACCGCGTTGAGGTGGCTGACGGCGCCCCAGGCGCGCCCCAGTCGTTCGGTGTTCACATCCAGCGCCTGGGCCATGGCCTGCCAGTCGGCGGGAAATGCGGGTGCAGTGACGGTTTCCAGCGCGACGCTGGCGGCTTGCAGCAGCTGTTTGGTCGCAGGCCCCACCGCCTCGGGTTGGATGGCATCGAAGCGCGGCAGATCGGTGAAGTCGAGCAGGGGGTTGGCTGTCAGGGGGGCTTGGGTGTTTGTCATGCAGATTCAGATGGGGTGGCTGCGACAAGGTTCAAGCTGGCCGCAGCATGGGCCAGTGACGTTGATCAGGGAGCGGTTTTCTTGATGCTCTTCTTCAGCACCTTGGCGCGTTTGATCTGGCCGCCTGCGGTCAGTCGCTGGTTGCCCAGCACCCGCACCCGCTTGACTTCGGGCCGCTGCCCGCCGCGCTTGCTGAACTTCAATACCTTGACCTCACGCGGGCCGGGCATGCGGTCTTCGTCAACGGGTTTGACCTTCTCCGGCTGCGGCCGCCAGAGCACCAGCAGCTTGCCGATGTGTTGGATGGGCGCGGCGTCCAGCTGTTCGGTCAGTGTTTTCAGCATGGCCTCGCGGGCGCTGCGGTCGTCGCTGAACACGCGCACCTTGATCAGGCCGTGGGCTTTGAGCGCGTTGTCGATCTCTTTGACCACCGAGGGGGTGAGGCCGTCGCCGCCCACCAGAACGACCGGATCGAGATGGTGCGCGTCGGCCCGATGGACCTTGCGCTGCGCGGGAGTGAGAATGATTTGGGGCATGGGACAATTATCGTTGACACCGAAGAAAGGCATCCATGGGCATGAAAGTGAAGACGCAGAGCAAAAAGGTCAACAAGGCCTGGCTCAACCAGCACGTGAACGACCCCTACGTGAAGCTGGCCAAACGGGATGGTTATCGTGCGCGTGCCGCCTACAAGCTCAAAGAGATCGATGAGACTTTGGGTTTGATTCAGCCTGGCGACTGCGTGGTCGATCTGGGCTCAGCGCCTGGCGCCTGGAGCCAGTACGCGCGCCGACGCTTGAGCCCGCAGGGTGCGGCGGTGGGGGCGCTCGACGGGCACATCATCGCGCTGGACATGCTGCCGATGGAGGCGGTGGAAGGGGTGCACTTCGTGCTGGGTGATTTCCGTGATGCGGGGGTGCTCGCCGCACTGGAAAACGCGTTGAGTGAGCGCGGCATTGCAGCGGTCGATGTGGTGCTGTCCGACATGGCCCCCAATCTCTCGGGCATCGGGTCGGCCGATGCCGCGCGCATCACCGACTTGGTGGAGCTGGCGGTTGATTTTTCTGTGCACCATTTGCGGCCCGACGGCGCGCTGGTGGTCAAGCTGTTTCATGGCGGCGCTTACGACCCGCTGGTGGCGCTGTTTCGCCAAACCTTTCGCACGGTCAAGACGGTCAAGCCCAAGGCCTCGCGCGACAAATCTTCAGAAACTTTTCTGGTCGGGCTGGGTCTGAAAACGCTACCAGCGAAGGCATAGTCATCCTTGGGTCCTTCGCAAGCCGTTGACTATCCCCTTGACTGGTATTGACAAGCCGAAGATTCTGAGATGCAAGGCTTGAAAGTTCTAGAATCACAACCAAATGACCGAGTGTGTCAATAAATCCCTCAGGAGTCTCACTTGAACAACCAATGGTTTTCGAAAATTGCCGTGTGGATGGTGATCGCCATGGTGCTTTTTACCGTCTTCAAGCAGTTCGATGGACGGGCTGCTGCCGCCGCAGGCAGCGTGGCCTATTCCGATTTTCTTGAGCAGGTAAAAAGTGGGCAGATCAAATCCGCGACCATCCAAGAAGGCCAGGGGGGCACCGAGATCTTGGCCATCACCCAGGACGATCGTCGCCTGCGAACCACCGCCACCTATCTGGACCGCGGACTGGTTGGTGATTTGATCAGCAACGATGTGAAGTTTGACGTGCGGCCACGCGAAGAAGGCTCGCTGCTGATGACGCTGCTGGTTAGTTGGGGTCCGATGCTGCTGTTGATCGGCGTCTGGGTTTACTTCATGCGTCAAATGCAGGGTGGTGGTAAGGGCGGTGCCTTCAGCTTCGGTAAAAGCAAAGCGAAATTGCTTGACGAAAACAGCAATACCGTGACTTTTGCCGACGTGGCCGGCTGCGACGAGGCCAAAGAAGAGGTGAAGGAAGTGGTGGATTTCTTGAAAGATCCATCGAAATTCCAAAAACTGGGTGGGCGCATTCCGCGGGGCCTGTTGCTCGTCGGGCCACCAGGAACTGGCAAGACCTTGCTAGCCAAGGGCATTGCGGGTGAGGCCAAGGTGCCGTTCTTCAGCATCTCGGGTTCTGACTTCGTTGAAATGTTTGTGGGCGTGGGCGCATCCCGGGTGCGCGACATGTTCGACAACGCCAAGAAAAACGCTCCCTGCATCATTTTCATTGACGAAATCGATGCGGTCGGTCGTCAGCGTGGCGCGGGCTTGGGCGGCGGCAACGACGAGCGCGAGCAGACATTGAACCAGATGCTGGTCGAGATGGACGGATTCGACACCAACGCGGGCGTGATCGTGGTGGCTGCAACCAACCGGCCGGACATCCTGGACGCCGCTCTGCTGCGCCCAGGCCGTTTCGACCGCCAGGTGTATGTCACGCTACCCGACATCCGTGGTCGCGAGCAGATTCTCAACGTCCACATGCGCAAGGTGCCGCTGGGTACCGACGTCAACGCATCCATCATCGCCCGTGGTACGCCCGGCATGAGTGGCGCTGACTTGGCCAACCTGTGCAACGAAGCCGCCCTGATGGCCGCGCGCCGCAACGCGCGCACCGTCGAGATGCAGGACTTCGAGAAGGCCAAAGACAAGATCTTCATGGGTCCCGAGCGCAAGAGCATGGTGATGCCTGAAGAAGAGCGTCGCAACACCGCCTACCACGAGTCGGGTCACGCGCTGATTGGCAAACTGATGCCCAAGTGCGACCCA
>JBLIJY010000268.1:0-4010 GCA_047636095.1 Hydrogenophaga sp.
AGCGCGCCAGGGCTGAAGGGGCCGAGATTCACTGGGGCGATGAGACCGCGCTGGTCAACACCGATGTGCGTGGCAGAAACTACGCGCCAAACGGCAAAACACCGGTGGCCGTGGCCATTGGCGGCACCCGTTAGAAGCTCTCCATGATCGCCACGGTGACCAACCAGGGCAAGACGCGCTGGATGATCATTGACGAGGCGTTTGACGCTGCCAAGCTCATCGAATTCCTGCAAGCGCTGATCAAGGATGCGGGTCGAAAAGTCTTCCTGATCCTGGACAATTTGCGCGTGCATCACAGCAAGCTGGTGAAGGCTTGGGTGGCAGGGCATCAGGACGGAATTGAGCTGTTCTACCTGCCCAGCTACAGCCCTCAACTCAACCCAGAGGAGCGGCTCAATGCGGATCTGAAACAGGCGATGGGCAAGCGCGTTCCGGTCAGAACCAAGGCCAGGTTACGCGAGGCTGCCAACGAGCACATGGCGATGCTGGAGCAAAACCCTGAGCGCGTGATCGGCTACTTTCAGGATCGTCGTGTTCGCTATGCGGATTAATACTTCACAGGGCCGGATCAATAGTCTGACGCAGGGGGATACCGCCAACGAGATGACCGACAAGACCTCAATCGGGCGCAAGCGGTGCCAGAATGCCGATGCACCACACCCACATGACAACCACGCCACATCCCACCGCAGCGGCCTTGCCCCCATCCACCAGCCACTGGCTCGGCGAAACCGATGTCTGGCTGCTGGCGCAAGGCAAGCACCTGCGTCCCTGGCAGAAGCTGGGCGCACATGTCACCACGCTGGACGGCCTGAGCGGCACCGCCTTCGCCGTGTGGGCGCCGCACGCGCGGCAAGTGGGTCTGGTGGGCGACTTCAACCAGTGGCATGCGCAGCCCATGCGTCTGCGCCCCGAGTGCGGCGTGTGGGAGCTCTTCGTGCCCAGCGCGGCGGTGGGCGACTGGTACAAGTTCGATGTGCAGGGCAGCGATGGGCGCCACGTCTTCAAGACCGACCCTTACGCCCGGGAAACCGAGCTGCCCCCGGGCAACGCGGCGCGCGTTTGCGAGCCTTTGCGGCCAGCGGCCGACCGCGGCGGTGCCGCGCACGAACGGCCCAACGCACCCATGGCCATTTACGAGGTGCATGTGGGCTCGTGGCGCCGCCCCGACGGACCGCACACCGTGCCCACCTGGGACGACCTCACCACCCACCTCGTGCCCTACGCGGTGGACATGGGCTTCACCCACCTGGAGCTGCTGCCGGTGAGCGAGCACCCGTTCTACGCGTCTTGGGGCTACCAGCCCACCGGGCTGTACGCACCCACCGCGCGCCACGGCTCACCCGAATCGTTCCGCCGCTTCGTGCAGACCGCGCATGCTGCCGGGCTCAAGGTCATTCTGGACTGGGTGCCCGCTCACTTTCCCGCAGACGAACACGCGCTGGCCCGCTTCGACGGCACAGCCCTTTACGAGCACGCCGACCCGCGCGAAGGTTTCCATCGCGACTGGAACACCCTCATCTACAACTTTGGTCGCTTTGAGGTGCGCAACTTCTTGGTCGGCAACGCGCTGTTCTGGGTCGAGCAGTACGGCATCGACGGCCTGCGCGTGGACGCGGTGGCCTCCATGCTCTACCGCGACTACAGCCGCCCGGCCGGCGAGTGGGTGCCCAACGAACACGGCGGGCGCGAGAACCTGGAGGCCATCGCCTTCTTGAAAGAGGTGCACGAGGTGCTGCACCAGGAGGCGCCGCGCGCCACCACCTGGGCCGAAGAATCCACCGCCTTCCCCCGCGTGACCGGTCCCGTGGCCGAGGGCGGGCTGGGCTTCGACCACAAATGGAACATGGGCTGGATGCACGACACCCTGTCGTACTTCGCGCTCGATCCGATCCACCGGCGCTGGCACCACCACAAGCTGACGTTTGCGATGGTGTATGCGCACAGCGAAGACTACGTGCTGCCACTCTCGCACGACGAGGTGGTGCACGGCAAGGGCTCGCTGCTGAACAAGATGGCCGGCGACCGCTGGCAGCAACTGGCCAACCTGCGCGCGCTCTGCGCCTGGATGTACGCCCACCCCGGCAAAAAGCTGCTGTTCATGGGCGCCGAGCTGGCGCAACCCACCGAATGGGACCACGACGCCGAGCTGCCCTGGCACCTGCTGCAAGACCCAGCACACGCTGGCGTGCAGCACCTGGTGCGCGACCTCAACCACGGCTACCGCAGCTCGCCGGCCCTGCACGCGCGCGACACCGACCCCTACAGCTTCCAGTGGCTGGTGGTGGACAACGCCGACCACTCGGTGCTGGCTTTCGCGCGCTACGGCCACGCGCTCGAAGACACGGTGGTGGTGATCGCCAACCTCACGCCCACGGTGCGCCACAGCTACCGCGTGGGCCTGCCGCACGGCGGGCACTGGACCGAACGGCTCAACACCGACTCGTCCCACTACGGCGGCAGCAACGTGGGCAACCATGGGGGCGTGCTGAGTGAGGACTTGGCGCAGCACGGCCAGCGCTGGTCGGCCAGCTTCACGCTGCCGCCGCTGGCGGTTCTCTGGCTGCAACCAGAGCAAGCATGAAGCCCCCCTGCGCTGTTCCTGCGCTGGGCGCCGATCTGCGCTCTCAAGGTGGCGCAGACGGCGTGCACTTCTCGGTCTGGTCGCCCGATGCCCACGGCGTGGATGTGTGCCTGTTTGAACCGGGCGAGCCGATTGAGTTGCAACGCGTGGCGCTGCAGCCTGCAGGCAGCGGCGTGTGGACGGCCTTCGTCTCCGGGGTGGGCGCCGGCCAGCTCTACGGCTTGCGCGCCAGCGGTCCGTGGCAGCCCGAAGCGGGCCACCGTTTCAACCCCGCGCGCCTGCTGCTCGACCCCTGGGCGCTGGCCCTGGTAGGTTCCACCAAACGCCTCGCCCTGCAAACCGGCCACGCCTGCGCCGACCCGCTGCACCCCGCGCAGCCCTGGAGCGAGCACCGGCCAGACCCTCTCGACAACGCCGCCCACATGCCACGCTGCGTGGTGGTGGACGCACCGGCCGAGCTGGCCGCCGCAACGGCCATGGCTCGCGCGCCAGCCATCGCTGGCGACCGCGTGGTGATCTACGAGGCGCATGTGAAGGCGCTCACCCGCCTGCACCCCGAGGTGCCCAAGCACCAGCGCGGCACCTACGCCGCCCTGGCCCACCCCGCCGTGGTGCAGCACCTGCAGCGCCTGGGCATCACCACAGTGTGTCTGCTGCCGGTGCATCAGCACATCAGCGAGCGCCACCTGATCGCGCGGGGCCTGAGCAACCACTGGGGCTACAACACGCTCAACACATTCGCGCCCGAGCCAGCCTACGCGGCGGCCACCAACGGCCAAGACGCCTCAACCGCCGAAGACGCTGCCGCCGTGCGCGCCGAGTTCCGTCAGATGGTCGATAGCCTGCACCGCGCGGGCGTCGAGGTGGTGCTCGACGTGGTCTTCAACCACACCGCAGAAAGCGATCTCGATGGCCCCACCCTGAGCTGGCGCGGCCTCGGCCAGACCCGCTGGTACGCCCTGGATGAGCGCGGCACACCACACAACTTCAGCGGCACCGGCAACAGCCTGGCCATGAGCGAGCCGCGCGTGTTGCAGTGGGTGATGGACAGCCTGCGCTGGTGGGTGCAGGCCTTCGGCGTGGACGGCTTTCGCTTTGACCTGGCGGTTTCGCTGGGCCGCGACGCCGCACTGGGCCATGCCTTCAACCCGCGCAGCGCACTGCTGAGCGCCATGGCGCAAGACCCGGTGCTGCGCCGCGTGCGCCTGATCGCCGAGCCCTGGGACATGGGCCCCAACGGTTATCACACAGGTGGTTTCGAAGCCGGCTGGCTGGAGTGGAACGACCGCTTCCGCGACGGCGTGCGTGCCTTCTGGCTCGGCCACCACGGCACGCGCGGCGAGCTCGCCACGCGCACTTGCGCCAGCGCAGACTTGTTCCATCAACGGGGCCGCCTGCCCACCGCCAGCGTGAACATGGTCACCGC
>JBLIJY010000269.1:0-3990 GCA_047636095.1 Hydrogenophaga sp.
GAAGGCATCAAAGATTGCGATGTGGTGATCACGCTGCGGCTGCAAAACGAGCGCATGAATGGCGCGCTGCTGCCCTCCAGCCAGGAGTATTTCAAGAGCTTTGGCCTCACGCCCGAGCGCCTGCGCCGGGCCAAGCCCGATGCGATCGCGATGCACCCCGGCCCGATCAACCGGGGGGTGGAAATCGACTCGGCGGTGGTGGACGGACCGCAGAGCGTGATCCTGCCGCAGGTCACCTTTGGTATCGCGGTGCGCATGGCGGTGATGAGCATCGTGGCCAGTCACGACGCATGAAGGCTGACAAATGAAGATCCTGATTCAAAACGGCCGCGTCATAGACCCAGCCACCGGACGCGACGAGATGGCCGATGTCGCTATTGCGGCGGGCCGCATCATCGCCATCGGCCAGATCGCACCCGACTTCCACCCGAACCGTACGCTCGATGCCTCGGGCTGTGTGGTGGCACCGGGCCTGGTGGACCTCGCGGTGCGCTTGCGCGAGCCGGGGCAAGAACACGCCGCCATGCTGGAGAGCGAGATGGCTGCAGCGGTGGCCGGTGGCGTGACCTCGCTGGTCTGTCCGCCCGACACCGAGCCGGTGCTCGACGAGCCGGGTCTGGTGGACATGCTCAAGTTCCGTGCCGAAAAACTGCACCAGGCGCGGGTGTTCCCGATCGGGGCGCTCACGCGCGGGCTCAAGGGCGAGGTGCTGACCGAAATGGCCGAGCTCACCGAGTCGGGTTGCATCGGCTTTGGCCAGGCCGAGGTGCCGATCGTCAACACCCAGGTGTTGCAGCGCGCGCTGCAGTACGCCGCTACCTTCGGCTACACGGTGTGGCTGCGGCCGCAAGACTTCTACATGGGCAAGGGCGTGGCCGCCAGCGGGGCGCTGGCCACGCGCATGGGCCTCTCGGGCATTCCGGTGCTGGCTGAGACCATCGCCTTGCACACGCTGTTCGAGCTGATGCGCGCAGCCCAAGGCAAGGGCAAGGCCAACGAGGGCAAGGGCGCGCGGGTGCACCTGTGCCGCCTCAGCAGCGCCGCCGGTCTGGCGCTGGTGCGCCAGGCCAAGGCCGAGGGGCTGCCGGTGAGCTGCGATGTGAGCGTGCACAACCTGCACCTGACCGATGTGGATATCGGCTACTACGACAGCCGCTTTCGCCTGCAGCCGCCGCTGCGCCAGCAGCGCGACCGCGAAGCGCTGCGCGCCGGGCTGGCCGACGGCACCATCGACGCCTTGGTGTCCGACCACAACCCGGTGTCTGCCGACGCCAAGATCCTGCCGTTTGCCGAGGCCGAACCGGGCGCCACGGCGGTCGAGCTGCTGCTCGGCCTGGCTTGCAAATGGGCGGAGCAAGACGGTCTTAGCCTGATGCGGGCGCTGACCGTGATCACCAGCGGTCCGCTGTCGGTGCTGGGCGATAGCCTGGGCACCTTGCAGTACAGCATTGGCCAGCTGGCGGTGGGCGGGCAGGCCGATGTGTGCGTGTTCGATCCCAACGGCAGCTGGCGGCTGGAGCCCGCCCAGCTGCGCAGCCAGGGCCGCCACACGCCCTTCGAAGGCCACGAGATGCCAGCGCGGGTGCGTGCCACGCTGGTGGGCGGGCAGATCGCCCACGAGCAGGCCCAGGCTGCGTGATCCCCGCGCGCCGCAGCCCGCTGGTGGCGCTGTGGCGCCTGCTGCGCGCCAGCGCCCATGTGTTGCGCGGGCTGTGGATCATCCGCCGCGAGTTCGGTCGCCTCACGCCAGACCAACGCGCGCTGCGGGTGCGCGAATGGTCGCGCCAGATGCTGGCCATCATGGGCGTGACGCTGGTGGTGCGCGGCACGCCCCCAGCCCAAGGCCCGGTGCTGCTGGTGGCCAACCACATCTCCTGGCTTGACATTCTGGTGATGGACGCGGCGCACCCGGCGCGCTTTGTCTCCAAGGCCGATATCAAACACTGGCCGGTGCTCGGCTCGCTGATCACCGGCGCTGGCACGCTCTACATCGAACGCGCGTCGCGTCGCGATGCGATGCGGGTGGTGCATCAGATGGCGGCCGCCCTGACCGCGGGCGACACCCTTGCGGTGTTCCCCGAAGGCACCACCCACGACGGGCGGACCTTGCTGCCCTTTCACGCCAACCTGATTCAGGCCGCGATTTCGGCCCACGCGCCGGCGTTGCCCGTGGCCTTGCAGTACCTCGATGGGGCGAGTGGTGCGATCAGCGATGCGCCGCTGTTCGTGGGTGAGACCACCTTGCTGCAGTCGGTCTGGCGCACCTTGCGCGCCGATGGCATGCAGGCCTGCGTGCACTTTGGCGAACCGCAGAGGGCCAACGGGCGAGATCGACGCACCTGCGCCGCCGATTTGCAGCAGGCGGTGGGGGCGATGCTCACGGCAGACAGCGCCTCACGCCGCTGAGTCCTGTCTGGCCGGCCCCAGATGCGCGAACTGGGCCCGCAGCGTCTCCATCTCGTCGAGCAGTTGCAAGGCCAGCGCAGCGCCGGCCGGGTTCACGCCCAGGTCGCGTTGCAGGCGCCAAGCCACGCTCACCTGGTGCACCTGCACTTCGCTGAAGCGCCAGGTGCCTGGATGCCGCCCTTCAGCCGGTTGCGCCACGCCTTCTTCCAGCAGCGTCAGCACAAACTCGGTCTGCACCGCGCAGGCACGGCAGAGTTCCTCCAGGGTCAGCATCGGCTCGGGCTGCCCGGTGGCCTCGATGGGTTTTGATGGGGTCATGCTGTGCCTCCCAGTTCACGCCGAGGGTTGAAGGATGCGAAGGCTTGCGCCAGGTTTCGATAAACGGTTTTCTCGGCGTCGCTGTCGGCCGGGGGCACCGCCATCTTGAGCACGAAGTAGAAGTCGCCCGGCGTTTTGCCCGGGATACCGCGCCCTTTGAGCCGCAGCTTGCGACCCTCGGCAGAGCCAGCGGGTACCGTGAGCTCGACCGTTCCACTGGGCGTTGGCACCTCGATCACCGCGCCCAGCGCCGCCTCCCAAGGCGCCACCGGCAGATCCAGGTACACATCGTGTTTGTCCACGCGGTAATGCGGGTGGGGCAGGAACTCGACTTCCAGGTAGAGATCGCCGCGCTGGCCCTCGCCCATGCCGGGGCCGCCTTGTCCAGCCAGCCGGATGCGTTGCCCAGCGCGCACGCCACGCGGAATGGTGAATTCGATCGGGTGTTCGCGCAGCACCACATGCCCATCGGCATCCACCTGCGGCATTTGCAGGGTGACCCGGCGCGCGCTACCGTGGTAGGCCTCCTCCAGGCTGATCTGGATCTTGGCGTGGCTGTCTTGCCCGTGGGCGTTGAAGCCCTGGGCGCCTGCGGCGTTGCGCTGGCGGCGGGCGAATCCGCGGCGAAACAGGGATTCGAAAAAGTCACTCTGCTCGCCTGCGTCCTGATCACCAAAGCCTTGGCTGTTGAACTCAAAGTCGGTGTTCCAGTCGGGCGGTGGCTGAAAGTCCTGGCCTTTTTCCCAGTTGGCACCGAGGCGGTCGTAGGCGGCGCGCTTCTCCGGGTCTTTCAACACCGCGTGGGCTTCGCCCAGTTCCTTGAAGCGATCTTGCGCATCACTGTCTTTGCTGACATCGGGGTGGTGCTTGCGCGCGAGTTGCCGGTAAGCGCGTTTGATGTCGTCCTGGGTGGCGCTGCGCGGCACGCCCATCACCTGGTAATAGTCCTTGTATTCCATGGCCATCCTCCTCTGGAGAGCCCACTTTACTCCGGGTGTTGGCAGATGTTCGCGCGCGAAGGGGTTGGGTGTGCGGTGTGAGCCTCGCTGTGCTGCGTTGCCGCTGCAGAGCGCCGCTCACACAGACTCACTCAGGCGCACTCAGTCCTTCTTAGCCGGGGCTTTCGCGCGTGCCATCATCAGCGCGGTGTTGGTTTTGCGATCGGCGTTGACTCGCTGCACCGCTGGTCGCTCGCTCAGGCGCGCGAGGTAGTCGCGCACCGGCAGGTCGGCCAGGCAATCGCGGCCATAAATGATTTTGCTGGCG
>JBLIJY010000270.1:0-3935 GCA_047636095.1 Hydrogenophaga sp.
TTTTGCGCTGGGCGCGGGCCTCTGACTCACCGATCACGGCCAGCAGGCGCTGGGTGTAGCGGTCCAGCAGATCGAACAGGATCGCCTCCTTGCTCTCGTAATAGTGATAGAGCCGCGCCTTGCTGGTGCCGCAGGCGGCGGCGATCGCGTTCATGCTGGTGGCGGGAAAGCTTTGGCGCGCGAAACACTGGGCGGCAAGGTCGAGGATTTGTTCGCGCTGGCGGTCGTGGGTGGCGGAGATGGGGCGGGCCATGCTGGATTCTCCCACCCCCGCCGCGCTGCGCGCGTCACCCCCCCAGGGGGCACGCTGACTGAGTGGCAAAGCCGGATCGGCGGCGTTCTGGGCTCGCGCGGCCTGCGGAGCGCTCGACTCGACATCCTCCTTCCTACTGTGCTGTGCGCCTGCGAACAGGGACATCGCGGCACAGCCGCGATTGCCTGCTGCATCACGAGCGTTCTGGCACACTGCCCGGTTTTCCTTCGCCGCATGCCCCACCACGACTCCCTTGCCGCCGGCAACCTGCGCTCCATCACCGCGATGGTGATCGCGGTGGGGTGTTTTGCCTTGATGGACACGGTGCTCAAACTGCTCTCGGCGCGCTACCCGGCGTTGCAGGTGGCGGCGCTGCGCGGTCTGTGCGGCTTGCCGCTGATCCTAGTGTTCATCACCGCGCGCCGCGCCTGGGGCACGGTCTGGCGCGTGCGCTGGCCGCTGCATCTGCTGCGCGGGCTGCTGGGCATTGCGATGCTCACGATGTTCACCACTGGTGTGCGCGATCTGCCGCTGGCGGCGGCCTACACCCTGTTCTTCATCTCGCCGCTGCTGATCACCATCCTCTCGGTGCCGGTGTTGAAAGAGCGGGTGCCCGCAGCGCACTGGTGGGTGATCGGCATCGGTTTTGTGGGGGTGCTGGTCGCGTTACAGCCGCGCGGGCAAGACCTGCAAGCGGGGTTGGTGACGGCGGGCGGCCTGGCGGTGTTGGGCGCGGCCACGTGCTACGCGGTGGCGGCTGTGGTGGGACGGTTGTCGAGCCGCACCGACAGCACCGAGAGCATGGTGCTGTGGATGATGGTGATCGTGGCGCTGGGCGCGAGCGCTCTGGCGTGGCCGAACTGGGTGCCGGTGCAAATGGCCGACTGGGCGCTGCTGCTGGCGCTGGGCGTCACCGGTTTTGGTGGTCAGCTGGCGATCACAACAGCATTTCGCCATGGCCAAGCCTCTGCGGTGGCGCCGTTCGAATACACGGCGCTGGCCTGGGGCGTGGGCCTGGACTGGCTGATCTGGCAGACGCTGCCGCAGTCTCACACCTGGCTGGGCGCGGCCATCGTCGTGGGCAGTGGGCTGTTTTTGGTGCGGCGCGAAAAGCGCATCACCCAGGCGCACGCCACGGCCGAGCGCCCTTGAAACACTTCAGGGCTGCGCCATGCGCAGGCCCTCATCGACGTAGCGGTAAACCTCGTCGGGAATCACCGGGTGGCGATTGAAGGTTCTGTGGCGCACCTGGCCCAGGCGCACCACCACCAGCTGCGCCGACGGCACCACGATCACGTATTGCCCCAAGTGGCCTTGCAGGAAGTAGAACGGGGCGCGGTAGGTCGGGTCCATCCACAGGCTGTGGCCGTAGTGTTCGACAAAGCCATTGGGTCGGGTGATGCGTTGGACGAACTCGGCTGGCAACAGCTGCTGCTCGCCCCAGCGGCCGTCTTGCAGCAGCAGCTGCCCCAGGCGCGCGAAGTTGTGGCCCGAACTGTGGATGCAGCAATAGGCCATTTCCATGCCGCCCTCGGCGCGCGGGCGGTCCAGGCTCCAGCTGGCGTCGCCCTCCATGCCCATGGGCTGCCACAGGCGCTGCGACAGGTAGTCCGAAAGGGTGAGATCGGGCTGGCGCGCCTGCAGCGCACGCTGCAGGGCGAGCGCCAGCACCTGGGTGGAGGCGCTGCTGTACTCAAAAGCGGTGCCGGGATCGCGCTCGAAACCTTGCGCCATCACCGTGCCGGCGGCATCGCCGCCGAAGTAGAGCTGGGTGGTGGGGTTGAGCGGGAGGTAGTAGTGCTCGGTCCACTCGTGGCCCGAGGTCATGGCAGAGAGCTGGGCCAGCGTGGCGACCGAGCCGCGCGGGTCGCCAGCGTATTCGGGCAGGTAGGCCGCGAGCGGGGTGTCGAAACTCGGAATGAAGCCGTCGGCCACGGCGGCACCGGTGAGCATGGTCACCACGGTTTTGGCCATGGAGAACGAGTTGGTGCGGCTGCTGGCCGTGTAGGGCTCGAAATAGCTTTCATGCAGCAGCTGGCCGTGTTGCGCCACCAGAAAGGCCGCCGAGCGCTCCGCCGTCAACAATGGCAGCAGATCGGCCGAGATCGCAGTTTGAGCGGCGTGCGGGTCCATCGCCCACGGCTTGGGGATACCCGAGGCCACCACGGCTTGCGGGAAGTTGGCGGCGTCGTCGATGTGGGCGGTGTTATGGCCTTGCAGGTAGGTGTATTTCAGCGCGGTCCAGAAATAGCGGTGCCCGCCGAACTGCACATAGGTCGCCAGCAGCACGACCAGAGTCAGCAGCGCGATCAGCGCGCGCCGGCTCCAGCGCCACAGCCCGGTGATCACCGAGGGTGCTCGGGCCACATGGCGCCGGTGTCGGTGAGAATGGCGTCAAGCGGTATGTCGTGCGCTTCGGGTTGCAGCTCGGGCAGCCAGGCGAAGTCGTAACCCAGCCCCACGGTGAAGGGCTTGGGCTGCAGGCTGGCCAGGGTGCGGTCGTAGAAACCGCCGCCGTAACCGAGCCGAAAACCACCCGGCCCGTAGCCCACGCAAGGCACAAAGATCAGCGTGGGCACCACCACCTCGGTGTCTTTTGGTTTGGGAATGCCGTAGGCGTCTTCTTCCATCGGGCAGCCTGGGAACCAGGTGTGGAAAGTGAGGGTTTTGTGCACCTTGTCGACCACCGGCAGGCCGATGCGGCGCTGGCGCTGGGCGGCCCGGGCGTCTTCTTCCAGCCCCGCCTCTTGCCAGCGAAACAGCGCGGGCAGCGGGTCGAACTCGCCTTTGATCGGCCAGTAGGCGCCAATCACCGCCTCGGGCCGCTCAATCAACCAGACCCGCATCACGCGCTGCAGCAGGTCGTTGCGCCAAGCGCGGTCGGCCAGGTTTTGGCGCTTGTCGATCAACGCCTTGCGCCACGCCGTTTTCTGGGCGTGCAGGGAACTCTGGCTGTCTTTGTTGTCCATAATTGTCCATGACTTTGCGTAACGCTCGACACCGGAAAACCCCTTGGCGGGGACTCGCGGCCATTATGGCCGCGCTGCTCTGCCTGCCCTCCACCAGCGGGGCACAAAGCGGGGGGGACTCGACCGTGATGGAGATGCGCGAGGCCTTTCGGCGCGGCAACACCACCGCCCTGACCACGCTGCTGCCGCGCATGCGGGGCCACGCGCTGGAGCCGCTGGCCGCTTACTGGGAAGCGCGCGCCCGGCTGGAGCGCGCCAGCCCCGAACACATGCGCGAAGCGCTGGCACGCCACCCCGGCACCTACTGGGAAGACCGGCTGCGCAACGACTGGTTGCTGCACCTGGGCAAACAGCGCGACTGGGTGAATTTCAGCGCTGAACTGCCGCGTTTTCGCATGAACGACGACCGCCAGGTGCAGTGTTACGCGCTGATGCTCGAAGCGGTCAACAAGCGCACGCCCGCGGCCGAGGTGGCACCGCAGGTGCAGGCGCTCTGGCTGGCGCAACGCGACGCCGACGACGGCTGCGCGACCGCTGCCCAGTCTTTGCTCGACAGCGGCCACCTCAAGCCAGCGGCTGCTTGGGCGCGCGCGCGCCTCACGATGGAAGTGGGTCGCACCCGCGCGGCGGTGCAAGCGGTGGGGTTGCTTGATCCAGCCTGGGCCGACACGGTGCAAGCCATCGCCAAAGACCCCGCCAAGTACCTCGACGAA
>JBLIJY010000271.1:0-3910 GCA_047636095.1 Hydrogenophaga sp.
TCACTCGGCTTTTCCGGGCGAGATCGCTCCCGCGCGATCAGCGGGCCGCAAGCCCTTGCCTGCGGTGCTGGCGGGGCTCCTGTGGCTCGCCGCCGGTTTGAGTGCGGGGTATTGGGTTTTGCAGGCTTTGGGCCGCGCGCCTGTCACACCCGTGCCAGCCGCTGCGAGCGCGCCGCCGGTGGTGGATACCGCGTTGCTGGCGCGCGCCCTGGGTGCCTTGCCGGCCGCCACGCTGCTCGCCCAGGCTACGCCGGCTGCCGCGAGCCGCTACGCCTTGCAAGGCGTGGTGGCCGTGGGCGCAGCGCGCGGAGCGGCGCTGATTGCGGTTGATGGCCAGCCGGCGCGGCCTTTTCGCCTCGGTGCCGAGGTGGCGAGTGGGCTGGTGTTGCAGGCGGTGACGGCGCAGCAGGTGCGCCTGGGCGTTGCCGTCGATGGGCCCACAGTCATCACGCTCGACATGCCGAGCAAGCCTGGCGGATAGGTCGGCGAGAAAGTCGGCAATTCAGCTGACGGTTCAGTCGTTACAGCGATCCCAGTCCCGAATCGGTCGCTCCCGATCCACCGCTCTCCAGCAAGGCTTGCGCGGTTTGCAGCAGCGGCCACGCCAGCAGCGCGCCAACACCTTGCCCCAGGCGAAGTGCCAAGTCCATCAAAGGCTGGACCTGCAAATGCAGCAGCAGCAGGCGGTGGCCCGGATGGGCCGCGCGGTGCGCAAAGACCAGATAGTCGGTCACTGCTGGGCTGAGGCCACGCGCCACCAAAGCGGCGCTGCCCGCCACAAAACCGTCCACCAGCACCACGCGCCGCTCACTCGCCGCTTGCAGCATGGCGCCCGCCATCATCGCGATCTCGAAACCGCCCAGCGCCGCCAGCGCTGCCAGCGGCGAGGTGGCTTGTCGGTGCCGGTGCGCAGCGGCAAGCAGCACATCGAGCTTGGTCTTCGCTGGCGTGCTGCTTAGGCTGTCGGCCCTTGCCGGGTTGTGCCCACAGGCATCGGCCAGTGGTGCGTCGCACAGCCGCGACAGCAGCAGCGCCGCACACGAGCTGTTGCCCGCGCCCACACCGCCCAGCGCCACCACGTTGCCCGGCAGGTGGCGCATCACGTCCATGCCGGCATGCAGCGCTGATGCCGCCTGCGCCAGCGACATCGCCGGGCCCATGGTCATGTTGCGTGTGCCGTAGGCGATCTTGCGCAGCAGCAGTGGGACGGCCGTGGCGCCCACCGCGTCCGCGCCTTCGCTCAGATGGCTGGCCATGCCCGCGTCCACCACGGTGAGCTCGAAGCCCTGCATCGCAGCCACTGTGTTGATCGGCGCTTGCCCGCGCAGGATCTGCAACACCCGCTGGCGGGTGGCGCCGGGCGGGGTCGCTGACACTCCTTCGTCGCCAATGCCGTGGTCGCCCGCAAACACCACCACCTGCGGCGAGTCAAACGCCAGCAAATCAAAGCGCAGCGGGCCCGCGCTTTGCACGCGCGCGAGCTGCAACACCAGCGCTTCCAGCCGCCCCAGCGCGTGGGGTGGGAAGCCCAGGGGGCCCATGCGTTGCATCACCGCGGCGTCGAGCGCCGGGTCGGCGGTGGCGACGATCGTTGGCAGCCGCAGGGCGGGCGTCGATGCCGGCAGGGCGCTCAAGGGCGTCTCGGTGCTGGGCGACGGGGTCTGCGAGGGCATGGGAGGGGCTGGACTCAGCTGCGAAGAAACAGGCGATACACCGGGTTGCTGGTTTCCTCGACCGACGGATACCCCAGCGTAGCCAAGAACTTATCGAACGCTTTGCCGTCCTTAGGCGGCACCTGCAAACCCACCAGAATGCGGCCGTAATCGGCACCCTGGTTGCGGTAATGGAACAGGCTGATGTTCCAGCCTGGGCGCATCAGGCTCAGAAACTTCAGCAGCGCGCCTGGGCGCTCCGGGAACACGAAGCGCAACAAGCGTTCATCGTGCGCCAGTGGCGAATGCCCGCCCACCATGTGGCGGATGTGCTCCTGCGCCAGGTCGTCGTGCGTCAGGTCCAGCGTCTGAAAGCCCTGCTGGTTGAGGCTGCTGGCGATCTGGGTTGACTCGCCTTTGACCGAGGTGCTCACGCCCACAAACACATGGGCTACGCTGCCGTCGTGGATGCGGTAGTTGAACTCTGTGATGTTGCGCGGCCCGCCGGGCAGTTCGCCCATCAGCTCGCAAAAGCGCCGAAAGCTGCCGCGCTCCTCGGGAATCGTCACGGCAAACAGCGCCTCGCGCTCCTCGCCCACCTCGGCGCGCTCGGCCACGAAGCGCAGCCGGTCGAAATTCATGTTGGCGCCGCAGAGGATGGCGGCATAGGTCTCGCCCTGGGTTTTGTGCTGCGCCACATACTGTTTGATCGCGGCCACCGCCAGCGCACCGGCGGGCTCCACGATGCTGCGCGTGTCCACAAACACATCTTTGATCGCGGCACACACCGCGTCGGTGTCCACCGTCATGAACCCGTCCACCAAGCCACTGGCCACCCGAAACGTCTCCTCGCCCACCAGCTTCACCGCCGTGCCGTCGGAGAACAGGCCCACATCCGCCAGCGTCACCCGTTC
Source organism: Hydrogenophaga sp. (assembly GCA_047636095.1). Classification (GTDB taxonomy): domain Bacteria; phylum Pseudomonadota; class Gammaproteobacteria; order Burkholderiales; family Burkholderiaceae_C; genus Hydrogenophaga. The sequence goes on from JBLIJY010000271.1 coordinate 2,567, forward strand.
GCCGGCGTGCACCGAGCGCACCATCGCGTCGGAGTCGTTCATTTGAACGCCAATCACCTTGATCTCCGGGCGCACCGCTTTGATGTAGTTCGCCACGCCCGAAATCAGCCCGCCGCCGCCGATTGCCACAAACACCGCGTCCAGCCGGTCCGAGCCCAGGCTTTGCACCTGGCGCAAGATTTCCATCGCGATCGTGCCCTGGCCGGCAATCACATCTGGGTCGTCAAACGGGTGCACAAATGTGAGGCCCTTCTGCTTCTGCAGCGTGAGCGCATGCGCGTAAGCGTCGGAATAGCTCTCGCCGTGCAGTTCCACCTCGCCACCCAGGGCGCGAACCGCGTCCACCTTCATCTGCGGTGTGGTGGTGGGCATCACCACCACCGCCCGCGAACCCAGCTTGCGCGCCCCCAGTGCCACGCCTTGCGCATGGTTGCCCGCCGAGGCGCAAATCACGCCCTTGGCCAGTTGCTCTGGGCTCAGTTGCGCCATCTTGTTGTAGGCCCCGCGCAGTTTGAAACTGTGCACCGGCTGCTGGTCTTCGCGCTTGAGCAACACCAGGTTGTTGAGCCGCCGGCTGAGGTTTTTGGCGGGCTCCAGCGCCGTTTCCTGCGCCACGTCGTACACCCGCGCGGTCAGAATTTTCTTGAGGTACTCGGCCGGGCCGAGCGTGGTCAGCGGGGAGGGCGTTGGGGTGGCGGGGGTTGGGTTCTTGGCGCGTGTGGGCATCGGGTTTTCCTTGGGCGCTCATCATAGTGGGCAGGCCAAAAAAAACCCGGACTGGCAGAGCCAGTCCGGGTATGAATCCACCCGAGGAGGGTAGAGGAGACAACCGTGAAAATACAATGATGCAAGTATACCGATACTTATGTTGCAGCGCAGCATCCAAAGGTTTTTTTACTGGCTTTTAGAGAGCCGTATCTGTTTTTCCGTCATATTTTTCACACTTGGAACCTCCCATGGAATGCACTGTCACCTGGACCGGCGCCGCCGGCACCCACTCCCACATGGGTTTTGTCGCCGAAACCGGCAGCGGCCATGTGCTCACCATGGACGGCGCGCCCGACGCTGCTCGCCCCGAACACGGCGGCGCCAACCTCGCGCCGCGCCCCATGGAAACCGTGCTCGCTGGCACCGGGGGCTGCACCGCCTACGACGTGGTGCTCATCTTGAAGCGCGGCCGCCACGACGTGCGCGGCTGCAGCGTCAAGCTCACCAGCCAGCGCGCCGAGACCGAGCCCAAGGTCTTCACCCAGATCCACATGCACTTCACCGTCACCGGCAAGGGTCTGTCAGCCACGGCGGTGGAGCGCGCCATCGCGCTCAGTCACGAAAAATACTGCTCCG
>JBLIJY010000272.1:0-3905 GCA_047636095.1 Hydrogenophaga sp.
ACGGCAAGCTGCCGCTGCTGGCCTGTGTGCAGGCGGCGGAGAAGGTGATGATGGACAAGCCGAGTGCGCGCGGCTATTTGCCGATCGACGGCATTGCTGCCTATGACGCGGCGGTCAAAGGCCTGGTATTTGGCGTTGACAGCGAGCCTGTGACCTCGGGCCGGGTGGCCACCGTTCAGGGCATTGGGGGCACCGGAGGCCTGAAAATTGGCGCCGATTTTCTGAAAAGACTCAACCCGAACGCCAAGGTGCTGATTTCCGACCCCAGCTGGGAAAACCACCGCGCCCTCTTCACCCAGGCCGGCTTCGAGGTGGAGAGCTACACCTACTACGACGCAGCCCAGCGCGGCGTGGATGTCGGGGGCATGCTCGCCAGCCTCGAGGCGGCCGAGCCAGGCACCATCGTGGTGTTGCACGCCTGCTGTCACAACCCGACCGGCTACGACATCACGCCAGAGCAGTGGGACCAGGTGATCGCGGTGGTAAAGGCGCAGCAGCTCACCCCGTTCCTCGACATGGCCTACCAAGGTTTTGGCTATGGCATCGCCGAAGACGGGGCGGCGATCGCCAAGTTTGTCGCCTCAGGCATGAACTTCTTTGTCTCGACCTCGTTCTCCAAGAGCTTCAGCCTGTATGGCGAGCGGGTGGGCGCCTTGTCGGTGCTGTGCGAGAACAAGGAAGAAGCAGCGCGGGTGCTGAGCCAGCTCAAGATCGTGATCCGAACCAACTACTCCAACCCGCCCATCCACGGTGGCGCGATCGTGGCCGCCGTGCTGAACAACCCCGAACTGCGCGCCCTGTGGGAAGAGGAGCTGGGCGAGATGCGTACCCGCATTAAGGCCATGCGCCGGGCATTGGTGGACGGCCTCAAAGCGGCCGGCATCAAGCAAGACATGGGCTTCATCACCCAGCAGATCGGTATGTTCAGCTACTCCGGCCTGAGCAAAGAACAGATGGTGCGCCTGCGCAGCGAGTTCGGCGTCTACGGCACCGACACCGGTCGCATGTGCGTGGCCGCGCTCAACAGCAAGAACATCGGTCACGTCTGCCGCGCAATCGCGCAGGTGATCTGATCCTCTGGACCTGAGCCTAGGCCAAAAAAGAACCTCGCAAGCGGGGTTTTTTTGTTGCACAGAGGGCGACCAGCGGTGACGCGGTTCGCTAACGCGACAACAGCGAGGAGAAACCCGATAAAATCCAGGCACCGCAACGGGTTGGTAGCTGATATATTGCACTGCAACATAACCGACCGGCCATACACCCATGATCTACCAAATATACGAAGCACAGCGTTCCATGATGGAGCCCTTCATCGGTTTGGCTGAAGTGGCGTCCAAGCTCTACAGCAACCCGGCGATGCCCTTGTCACAGTTTCCACTGGCGCAACGGATGTCGGCAGCCTACGACCTGCTGCACCGCCTCGGCAAAGATTACGAAAAGCCAGAATTTGGCGTGCGCACGGTGGATGTGGATGGCGTGGAAGTGGCCATCCACGAGCGAATCGAGATGGACAAGCCGTTCTGCGAGCTGCGCCGCTTCAAGCGCTACTCCGACGACACAGCCACCCTGACCAAGCTCAAGACGCAGCCGGTGGTGCTGCTCGTGGCGCCGCTCTCGGGCCATTACGCCACCTTGCTCCGCGACACAGTGCGCACCATGCTCCAAGACCACAAGGTCTACATCACCGACTGGAAGAACGCGCGCCTGGTGCCGTTGTCCGAAGGCGAGTTCCACCTAGATGATTATGTGAACTACGTGCAGGAATTCATTCGCTACTTGCAGAAAAATTATGGCAACTGCCACGTGGTGAGCGTGTGCCAGCCCACGGTGCCGGTGATGGCAGCGGTCTCGCTCATGGCCTCGCGTGGCGAACTCACCCCGCTGACCATGACCATGATGGGTGGTCCGATCGACGCTCGCGTATCGCCCACGGCAGTGAACGACTTGGCGGTGCAGCGCAGCCACAGCTGGTTCGAAAACAACGTGATCTTCAGCGTGCCCGACAAATTCCCCGGCGCTGGTCGCCGCGTGTACCCCGGCTTCTTGCAACACACCGGGTTCATCGCGATGAACCCAGACCGCCACGCCACCAGTCACTACGACTACTTCAAAGACCTGATCAAGGGCGACGACTCCAGCGTGGAGAACCACCGCAAGTTCTACGACGAGTACAACGCGGTGCTCGACATGGATGCGGCCTACTACCTGGAAACCATCGAAACGGTGTTTCAGGAGTTCAAACTGATGCGCGGCACCTGGGACGTGAAAAACCCGGAGGGCAAGCTGGAGCGGGTGGTCCCGGCCGACATCCGCCACACCGGGCTGCTGACGGTTGAGGGCGAGCTCGACGACATCTCTGGCAAGGGCCAGTCTGAAGCGGCGCACGACCTGTGCCCAGGCATCAAGAAGCAGCACCACATTGAGGTATTGGGCGCTGGCCACTACGGCATCTTCAGTGGCCGGCGCTGGCGCGAAAAGGTGTATCCAGAACTCACACAGTTCATCTTGAGCTACCAGCCGACTGCGGCGACTCGGGCCACCAAGGCCGCCCCTGCCACCAGCAACACGGCTGCATAACCCCGGTGTTCAGCGAGCGCATTCGCCGGGTCCAGCGCCAAACGGACCCGGTACACAGCAATGAGCGATCTCGCCAAGCGCATTGACGCCGCCCTGCCCCAGACCCAGTGCACGCGCTGCGGTTTTCCGGACTGCGCCAGCTACGCGCGGGCCATTGTGGCGGGTGAAGCCGACATCAACCAATGCCCGCCTGGCGGCACCGAGGGCGTGATCCGGTTGGCGATGATCACCGGCCGCCCAGCCCAGCCGCTGAATCCAGCGCACGGTGTTGAAGGCCCGCTCACGGTAGCGCTGATCGATGAAGACTGGTGCATTGGCTGCACGCTGTGCATCAAAGCCTGCCCGGTGGATGCCATTGTGGGCAGCAACAAGCGGATGCACACCGTGATCGAGCCGCATTGCACCGGCTGCGAGTTGTGCCTGCCGGTTTGCCCGGTGGACTGCATTTCGCTGGCGGTGGTGAGCGATGCGCGCACCGGCTGGAATGCTTGGAGCGAAGCGCAAGCGAACAGCGCTCGTGACCGCCACCAACAGCGCCAGCGGCGCCTGGCGCGCGAACAACAAGCGCACGAGGCGCGCCTAGAGGCCAAGGCGCGCATGAAACTGACCGACCTCGCTGCGCACAGCCAACACACCGACCCAGCGGTGCTTGACAAGAAGCGCGCGGTGATCGAAGCTGCTCTGGCGCGCGCCCGCGAGCGCCGCGCTCTGATGCCCGCCAACAACCGGGACGAAACTCAGGTCGATACCAACACCGATTTGTAGACGCCACAGCCCACATACAGATCGTCGATACGGGTCACGTAGGACATCTTGGCCTGAATAGCGCGCGTTTACGGGTTGACGATGTCGTACTCCACCCAGCCCGGCTCAGTGTCTGCCTGGGCGATGATGTCTGCCAACAAGGCCTGACCATTCACGCCTGCGATGTCCTGCACCCGAGAGCCCACTTTTTCTGGCTTGCCACCAAAAGCGCGGTAAGCACCGGTGCGATCGAGCGCGAAGACGTACATGTCTCGGTCGTGAAATTCCATGTCCACCCGGGTGATGTTCTGAACGAAAGCCTCGCGCCCCGACGTCTGCCGAAACGCCAGCGCACGGTCGACGAGGGCCATGGCCTCATCTGCCGTGCCTTGCTGAAGTTTGAACAAGGAAACGGCGCAGGCAAGGTCACCCGCGCGGCGGACGAGCTGGTTGGCCTTTTGCACCGCGCGATCGACCATCTCCGCGTTGCGCTGCGTGAGCTCATCGAGCTGGCTCACCGCAGAAGAAATCTGGATCAGGCCGGTGCTCTGCTCGGCGCTTGCCGCTGAGATCAGCGACATGTT
>JBLIJY010000273.1:0-3890 GCA_047636095.1 Hydrogenophaga sp.
CGCGGTTTCGGTCGAGCCGTAAAGCTGCTTGATGTTGATGCCGATCGAGCGGTAGAAGCTGAACAGATCGGGCCCAATGGCTTCGCCGGCGGTGTAGGCCACGCGCACCCGGCTGAGCCCCAGGCTGTTGCGAAGCGGGCCGTACACCATGGCATTGCCCAGGGCGTATTTGACCGAATCCACCAGACCCAGCGCCTTGCCGTTCATCTTGTCGGGCCCGACGCGCCGGGCCACATCCATGAAGGCATGAAACAGCTTGCGCTTGAGGGCGCTGGCGTCTTCCATGCGGATCATTACCGAGGTGAGCAGGCCCTCGAACACGCGGGGTGGCGCGAAATAGTAGGTGGGGCCGACCTCTTTCAGGTCGATGGTCACGGTGCTGCTCGACTCGGGGCAGTTCACCACGTAGCCCGCCACCAGCCACTGAGCATAAGAAAAAATGTTCTGCCCGATCCAGGCCGGTGGCAGATAGGCCAGCACCTCGTCGCGCTCGGTCAGTTTGTCAAACCGAGCGCCCACCGCCGCGCGGTCGATCAGCGTGGCGTGTGTGTGCACCACGCCCTTGGGTCTGCCGGTGGTGCCGCTGGTGAAAAACATGGCGGCCACATCGCTGGGCTGGCCGAGTTCGACCTGTTGGCCAAAAGCGTCCGGGTGCACCTTGGCGAACGCCTGCCCAGCGCCGATCAGCTCTTCCAGCGCGCAAAGGCCGGGCTCGTCGTACTTGCGCAGGCCGCGGGGATCGTCGAAATAGATATGGGACAGCTGCGGGCATTCCTCGCGGATCTCCAGCATTTTGTCGACCTGCTCCTGGTCTTCCACCACCACGAAGCGCACCTCGGCGTTGTTGATGGGGAACACACACTCTGCCCCCACCGCGTCTTGGTACAGCGGCACCGGAATCGCGCCCAGCGACTGCGCGGCCAGCATGGTGGCGTAAAGCCGTGGGCGGTTGGATCCGATCACCACCATGTGCTCATTGCGTCGCAGGCCCGCCTGGTGCAAGCCGCAGGCGATGGCTTCCACCAGCTTGGCCATGTCGGACCAGCTGGTGGTTTGCCAGATCCCGTATTCCTTTTCACGCATGGCCGACCCAGCGGGGCGGCGCTTGGCGTGGTCCAGCAGCAGCCGGGGGAAAGTCGTTTGCATGTGTGTCTCCATGGGCCAGGGTGCTGTGGGAAGTGCTTTCAGATGCTTTCGCATGACTGCCCTGCCTGTCATTCTGGGGGCGATGTTAGGCCGATGTTTGACGTTATATTGTCAGTTGGACGACAATTGAAGGGTCTTCCCCCCTAGGACTTTCCCTGACAATCTATGAGCTTCATCAGCCCTTTGAGTACCACCTCGGCCTTGCGAGAGCGCGCCCGCGCGCTCTCCGATGTCGAGCGCGATCAGGTGCCTTGGCTGTCTGCGCTGGACCGCCCTGAGCGCGAGCGCGCCGAAGACGCGCTCATCGTCACCAACGCGCTGGTTGGCGACTACATCTGCCGCATCGGCCGCCCTGTGACCTACTGGTTTGGCCTGGTCGATGGCCTGCTCAAAATGAACAACGACGACAGCCTGGGCCCGGTGATCACCTTCACTGGCCTGGCACCCGGCGGCTGGTTTGGCGAAGGCACCGCGCTCAAGCACGAGTCCTACCGCTACAACGTGCAGGCGCTGCGCAAAAGCCAGGTGGCGGGCATTCCGATCGCGACCTTTGACTGGCTGCTCGACCACTCGCTGGGCTTTAACCGCTTCGTGATGAACCAGCTCAACGAGCGCCTGGGCCAGTTCATCGCCGCGCGCGAAACCGACCGCCTGAGCAGCCCCGACTTGCGCGTGGCGCGCCACCTCGCCGCTTTGTTTCACCCGCTGCTATACCCCAACGTGGGCGGCATTTTGCGCATCACCCAGCAGGAACTGGCCTACATGGTGGGGCTGTCGCGCCAGCGGGTGAACGAGGCGCTCAACCTGCTGGCCAGGCTGGGCTGGATACGGGTGGAATACGGCGGCGTGCGGCTGCTCGATTTGCAGGCGCTACGCCAGGGGCAGTTGTGATGCGGGCGGCTTGCTTCTTGCCACCGGTCGCGCAGCGCCAAAAAGGTCTGAAAACCCCTGAACCCGACCATCCGCGTGGGATGATTCCGGTATGACCACATCCAAGCCTGAGCGCACCCTTTCACTCAAGCCCGGCGCCGCCAAAAAAACCGCCAGCGGCCCGTTTTCCGAACGCCGATCGCCGGTTCGACCGCCTGCTCCGGCACGCGCCAAATCGGTCTCCGCGTCTGCGCCGAAACCCCCGCGTGAACGAGAGCCCGAGTTCGACCGAAATCGCCCGAACTTTGACCGTGAGCGTGCGCCTTACGATCGTGAGCGATCGCTGGCAGGCGGCGATCGCCGTCCCGCATCGCCCCGTACGCCACCGCCGCGCATGGCCCCGCCGCCAGCGCCGCGTCCCGTCGCCGCACGTCCGGTCGATCCGCGTCGGCCCGATCTGGCGCGGGTCGGCAATGCCCAAGGCGAGGTGCGTCTGAACAAGCGCATGGCCGAACTCGGCCTGTGCTCGCGCCGCGAGGCCGATGCCTGGATCGCGCGAGGCTGGGTGCTGGTCGATGGCGAACCCGCTGAGATGGGTATGCCGGTCGCACCCGATGTGAAGATCGAGGTGCTGCCGCAGGCGCGCCACCAGCAGGCCGGTCAGGTGACGATCCTGTTGCACAAGCCGATGGGCTATGTGAGCGGTCAGCCCGAAGACGGCCACGAAGCCGCCGCCACCCTGATCGGCGCGCCCAGCCAGTGGCGTGGCGACGCCCGCACCTCCAGCGATGGCCGCCGTTTCGCACCCGAACACACGCGCGGTTTGGCCCCGTGCGGCCGGCTGGACATCGACTCCGTCGGCCTGCTCGTGCTCACGCAAGACGGCCGCGTGGCCCGCACCCTCATCGGCGAGAACAGCGGCATCGAAAAGGAATACCTGGTGCGCGTGCAGTGGGCGCCCAACGGCCCGCAAGGCGAGGGCGTGGTGGCGCAAAACGTGCAGGCGGTGTTTCCACCCGAACAGCTCGCTCGCCTGCGCCACGGCCTGAGCCTGGAGGACCAGCCGCTCAAGCCGGCCCAGGTCGAGTGGATGAACCCCGAGCAGCTGCGCTTCGTGTTGATCGAAGGCAAAAAGCGCCAGATCCGCCGCATGTGCGAACAGGTTGGCCTGCATGTGGTGGGCCTCAAACGCATCCGCATCGGTGGCGTGGTGCTGGGGAATTTGCCGGTGGGGCAATGGCGGTATCTGGGGGCGGACGAGTCGTTTGTTTGAGGCGGCGTACAGGAGCAAGTCGGTGAGAGAGGAGCCAGAAGAGGAAGACATGATGCGCACCATGGACCCCGTCTCATCTGGCGAAATGCTGGGAGACGGGTTTCTCAAGCCATTGGCCTGATCCAGCACCGGCTAGCCAAAGACATCGGCGTGCCGCCGCAGCGCATCGGCGACATCGTGGCCGGCAAACGCGCCATCAGCGCCAACACCGATCTGCGCCTGTGCCGCTACCTTGGTATGAACGACGGCTGGTGGGCCGCGTGGGCAGGCAAGCTTTGACACGGCTGTGGCTCGTGAGGCGATGAGCTGAGCAGAATCTACTGCTGCGCCTTGCTGCCAGCTTGACTGGCATGACGTGCGCGCCAGGCGCCACAGACCGCGAGCCGGCGTAAAGTTTGGCGTTTCGCATCAAACCATGCGAAGCCCACCGCAGTCACAATCGCCCAATGACCGCACCCACCAAGCCAACCAACCCCAAACCGCCCCGTGCCTTGCTGCGCCACCTGCGCCCCACCGATCTCAAAGCGGCCGCCCAGCTCGCCACCCAGGCGACCCAGGGCGTGGTCAACATGGTGGAGGGCGTGCACCGCTCGGTGCATCG
>JBLIJY010000274.1:0-3882 GCA_047636095.1 Hydrogenophaga sp.
GGCGGCCTATGCGCTGTTGGTGGCATTCGAGCGCCGTGCGGCGTTCTGGCATCCGTCGGTGCGACAGGGGTGAGCGCGCTTTAGGGTGTTGCAGGTGCTGGGTGAGATGGGTAAGGGTGTTTGTTTCTAATGTGTTGATTTCTAACTGAAGGAGCTTTTCATGATTCGTTCTTCGAAGTTCACCAAGCCCTTGCTGGCGATGGTGATGGCGGTTGCTGGCATGACCGCCATGAGCGCCAACGCGGCCGACAAGATCACGGTGCAGCTCAAGTGGCTGCCGCAGGCCCAGTTCGCCGGTTACTACGTTGCCGCTGCCAAGGGCTACTACAAAGCCGAGGGTCTGGACGTGACCATCAAGGCTGGTGGCCCTGACATCTCGCCGGTGCAGGTGATCGCGGGCAACCAAGCCGATGTGATCGTGAACTGGATGCCCGATGCCCTGGCCGCTCGCGAAGCCGGCGTGCCGCTGGTAAACATTGCTCAGGTGTTCAACCAGTCTGGTTTGATGCTGACCTGCAAAAAGGCCAGCGGTGTGTCCACCCCCACAGACCTCAAAGGCAAGACCCTGGGCGTTTGGTACGGCGGCAACGAGTACCCCTTCTTGAACTGGATGTCCAAGCTCGGCTACAAGCCCGGCACCGACATCAAGATTCTCAAGCAGGGTTTCAACGTCGATCCGCTGCTGCAAAACCAGGCCGCGTGTATTTCCACCATGATCTACAACGAGTACTGGCAGATCGTGGATGCCGGCGTTAAAGAGAGCGATCTGGTGACGTTTTTCTACGAAAAAGAGGGCGTGGCCTCGCTGGAAGATGGCCTGTATGTGATGGAGTCCAAGTTGAAGGACCCGGCTTTCGTGGCCCGCATGGGCAAGTTCGTGAAAGCCACCCTCAAAGGCTGGAACGACGCTGTGAAAGACCCGGCAGGCGCTGCTAAGGCGGTGGTGGCGGCCGACATGTCTGGCAGCTCCAGCCTGAAAGTGCAACAGCGCCAGATGGAAAACGTGGCGAAGCTCATCACCAACGCCGGTACGCCCAAGATCGGCTATTTGGAGCCCGCCGCGTATGAGCGCACCGTCAAGGTGCTGCTGGCTGGGGGCAGCTCGCCCGTGATCAAGAAAGACCCGGGTAAGGCGGCCTACTCACACGTGGTGTGGGACGCCGCGCAGAAGTAATGGGCGTCACTGGGTGAATGAAACAGGTCACCGATCACCCCAAGGGCCTCATTCGGCAGGCGAATGAGGCCCTGATTCTGGGCGCGGCGGAACAGGTGTTTGCCCGCGCGGGTTTTGGCGGCGCCACCATGGCGGCCATCGCCCAGGCCAGCGGCCTGCCCAAGGCCAACCTGCACTATTACTTCGGCAGCAAAGACGTGCTCTATCGCGAGGTGCTGGCGCGCATCCTGCACGACTGGCTGGCCCCCGCCCAGGCCATCACGCCCGCGGCCGACCCCAGAACCGCGATCGAAGCCTACATCCGCGCCAAGATGGCGCTGTCTGCGCAGCGTCCCCATGCCTCCAAGGTGTTTGCCAACGAACTGCTGCACGGCGCGCCGGTGGTCAAAACCCTGCTGGCCACCGAGCTGCGCGACCTCGTCACCGCCAAGGCCGCTGTGCTGCAGGGCTGGATCCATGAAGGCCGCATGGCCCCGGTCAACCCCGTGCACCTGTTCTTCACGCTCTGGGCCGCTACCCAAACCTATGCCGACTTCGACGTGCAGGTGTGCGCCGTGCTGGGGCGCCCTGAACTCACGACCCAGGACCACAGCCAAGCCACCGAGCATGTGGTGTCGCTGCTGCTGCGCGGCTGTGGGTGGTAAGCGCCGCGAGGATGCTGCCCACACAGCTGCAGAGCCCTGCGGTTGGGTGCGCTCTTCGGGTCAGCGCAGAATAGCGCCATGACCCTGACCGAACTCAAGTACATCGTGGCGGTGGCGCGCGAGCGGCATTTCGGCAGAGCGGCCGAGGCCTGCTTTGTGTCGCAGCCCACGCTGTCGGTGGCGATCAAGAAACTCGAAGAGGAGCTGGAGCTCAAGATTTTTGAGCGCAATGCGACCGAAATTGCCGTCACCCCGCTCGGCGAAGAAATCGTGTGCCAGGCGCAAACCGTGCTGGAGCAGGCCGCTGCCATTCGGGAGATTGCCAAGCGCGGCAAAGACCCACTGGCCGGGCCGCTCAGGCTGGGCGTGATCTACACCATCGGGCCGTATTTGCTGCCGAACCTGGTGCGCCAGGTGATCGAGCGCACACCGCAGATGCCGCTGATGCTGCAGGAGAACTTCACCGTCAAACTGCTGGAGCAGCTGCGCCTGGGCGAGATCGACTGCGCCATTCTGGCCGAGCCCTTCCCCGAAACCAGCCTCGCCATCGCGCCGCTGTACGACGAGCCGTTTCTGGCCGCCGTGCCAGCGGCGCACCCGCTGGCGCAGCAAAGCCACATCACCTCGGAGCAACTCAAGCGCGAGACCATGCTGCTGCTGGGCAACGGCCACTGCTTTCGTGACCATGTGCTCGAAGTCTGCCCCGAGTTCGCGCGCTTTTCCAACGACACCGAAGGCATCCGCAAGAGCTTCGAAGGCTCGTCGCTGGAAACCATCAAGCACATGGTGGCCGCCGGCATGGGCGTTACCCTGGTGCCGCGCCTGTCCGTTCCCAGCTCGGCGCTGGACGGCAGCCCCGCGGCCGATCAAGATTTCGGCGATTCGTCGTTCGTGCGCTACCTGCCGTTTGAGGGCGATCCACCCACCCGCCGCGTGGTGCTCGCTTGGCGGCGCAGCTTCACCCGCTACGAGGCGATTGCGCAATTGCGCAACGCCATCTACGCCTGCGAACTGCCCGGCGTCAATCGCCTGTCTTGAGACCGCGTCCACTTTGTTTCATCCACCCTTTTTAAGGAACTCACCATGGCCAAATCTGCCGCCAAATCCAAGCCGCCCGCGATCAACATCGGCATTGCCGACAAAGACCGCGCGGCCATAGCCAAAGGCCTGTCCAGGCTGCTGGCCGACACCTACACGCTGTACCTGACCACGCACAACTTCCACTGGAACGTGACCGGTCCCATGTTCAATTCGCTGCACGCGATGTTCATGGCCCAGTACACCGAACTGTGGACCGCGGTGGATCCGGTGGCCGAGCGCATCCGCTCGCTGGGGCATCCCGCGCCCGGCAGCTACGCGCAGTTCAGCAAGCTCAGCACCGTGCCCGATGCACCGACCAACCCGCCCAAAGCGATGGAGATGGTGCGCATTCTGGTGGAGGGCCACGAGGCGGTGGCGCGCACCGCGCGCGCGATTTTCCCGCTGGTGGACAAGGCCGGTGACGAGCCCACCGCCGACCTGCTGACGCAGCGCCTCACGGTGCACGAGCAGACCGCCTGGATGCTGCGCTCGCTGCTCGAAGATTAACGCCCGCGCCTGCGGCGCGTCACCTCCTCAAGGGGGCGGCACTGGCGGACCGGCGAAGCCGGACCCACGGTGCCCTGACTGAAGACACTCCGCTGGGATTCTGTACATGACGACTGGCTCACTCTCGGCGTCTTCGCGCCTGGCGCTCTACCTCGACCTGATCCGCTGGAACCGGCCCGCCGGCTGGCTGCTGCTGCTCTGGCCGTCGCTGGCCGCCTTGTGGGTGGCGGCTGGCGGTTTTCCGGGCTGGCATTTGCTGCTGGTGTTCACCCTGGGCACCATCCTGATGCGCAGCGCTGGCTGCTGTGTGAACGACGTGGCCGACCGCGAGTTCGACCGGCACGTCAAGCGCACGGCGCAGCGCCCGGTGACCAGCAGGCGCCTGGGTGCCAAGGAGGCGCTGGGCGTGGGCGCGGTGCTGGCGCTGGCGGCCTTCTTGCTGGTGCTCACCACCGACCTGGCGGCCATCGTCTGGTC
>JBLIJY010000275.1:0-3877 GCA_047636095.1 Hydrogenophaga sp.
TCTGCGGGGCAGCGAAGGCGGTGGTGGCGAGTTTTTCCCTGAGTTTTTCGGCTGCGGGCTTCATCAAACTGGAGTGGAATGGCGCTGACACGGGCAGTGGCAAGGTGCGCTTGGCGCCCTGCGCTTTGAGCAGTTCACAGGCCTTTTCCACCGCCGCCTTGCTGCCAGCAATCACCGTTTGCGCCGGGTCGTTGAAGTTCGCCGCTTCCACCACCTCGACGCTCTGCGCGCCAAATGTGGCCTGCGCCTCCAGGCAACCGGCCATCACGCGCTCAGCGTCCATGCCCAGAATGGCAGCCATGGCGCCGGTACCCACCGGCACCGCGTCTTGCATGGCAGCGGCGCGAAAGCGCACCAGTGGCGCGGCCTGCGACAGGGTGAGCACGCCCGAGGCCACCAGCGCCGAATACTCGCCCAGCGAATGCCCCGCCAGCACGGCGGGCCGGGCACCGCCCTCGGCCAGCCAGACCCGCCATGCCGCGACACCCGCGACCAGCATCACCGGCTGCGTGTTGGTGGTGAGCGCCAGCGCCTCCTTGGGGCCTTCAGCGATCAGGCGGGCGAGGTCTTCGCCGAGCGCGTCCGATGCTTCTTGCAGCACACCTGCCACCGCCGGGTGATCGCCCCAGGCGTCCAGCATGCCCACGGCCTGCGAACCCTGGCCGGGAAAAACAAAAGCGAAAGAAGTCATGTGTGTGCTGTGAGGGAGGTGGCGACGCGCAAACCCAGCGTTCAGAAGTCAAGCAGCACTGAACCCCAGGTGAAGCCGCCGCCCACGCCTTCGAGCAGCAAGGTTTGGCCGCGCTGGATCTGGCCCGAGCGCACCGCGTGGTCCAGCGCCAGCGGGATGGAGGCGGCCGAGGTGTTGCCATGCTGGTCCACCGTGACCACCACCTTGTCCATCGGCAGCTTGAGCTTGCGCGCAGTGCTTTGCATGATGCGGATGTTGGCCTGGTGGGGAATCAGCCAGTCGATGTCTGCGGCGCTGCGACCGGCCTTGGCCAGCGAGGCGCGCGCGGTTTCATCCAGCACGCCCACCGCCAGCTTGAACACCGCTGGCCCATCCATTTTGAGCAGCGGATCGCCCAGCACCGAGCCGCCCGACACATGGCCTGGCACGCACAGAATGCCGGTGTGCTGGCCGTCGGCGTGGATGTCGGTGGCCAGAATGCCCGGCGTGTCGCTGGCCTGCAGCAACACCGCGCCCGCGCCGTCACCAAATAGCACGCAAGTGGTGCGGTCGTTGAAATCGAGGATTCGGCTGAAGATCTCGGCGCCCACCACCAGCGCCTTGCTCGCGGTGCCCGTCTGGATCAGCGCGTTGGCCACGGTGAGCGCGTAAATGAAGCCGCTGCACACCGCCTGCACATCAAACACCGGGCACCCAGCGATGCCCAGCTTGTGCTGCAGGATCGCCGCCGACGAGGGGAACACCATGTCGGGCGTGGAGGTGGCGACGATGATCAGGTCGATCTCGGCCGGAGCCACCTGCGCAGCCGCCATCGCTTGGCGGCAGGCCTCGGCAGCCAGATCGCTCACGAACACGCCGTCGGCCGCGAAGTGGCGGGCGCGGATGCCGGTGCGCTCAACAATCCAGTCGTCGCTGGTGTTCACGCCGCGCTCGGCGAGCAGCGCCACCATGTCTTCGTTGGTCAGGCGCCGGGGTGGCAGCGAGCTGCCGGTGCCAGTGATGCGGGCAAAGCGTGTCATGCAGCAGGGGGCGGTAGGGGAGGGCAGAGGGTTAGGGGACGGGGACGCTCTTGGCTTCGCTGGCAGCGCTGGCGCGGGCGATGCGCTCGCGCACGTTGTCCAACATCCCATGGTGGGCCGCATCATAAGCGCGCGCCAGCGCTTGCTCGAACGCAAAGGCGTCAGCCGAGCCGTGGCTCTTGAACACCAGCCCGCGCAGGCCCAGCAAAGCAGCGCCGTTGTAGCGCCGATGATCTACCCGATTTTTAAACGACATTAGCGATCGATAAGCCACGATGGCGGCCATTTTCCGAAAAATGTTCTTTGAGAACTCTTCTCTAAGAAAGCCGCCTACCATGGAAGCAAGACCCTCGCTGGCTTTCAACGCCACATTGCCGACAAACCCGTCGCACACCACGATGTCCACCGTGCCCTTGAAGATGTCGTTGCCTTCGACATTGCCGAAAAAATTCAGATCCCCGGCGTTGCCCGCGTTTCGCAGCAAAACACCAGCTTTTTTGATCACTTCGCTGCCTTTGATGGCCTCTTCGCCCACATTGAGCAAGCCAACGCTCGGTTCCTGTTGACCGGTCATGGCCGACACCAGCGCAGAACCCATCACCGCAAATTGCAGCAGGTTTTCAGCTGTGCAGTCCACGTTGGCACCGAGATCGAGCACCGTGGTGGCGCCGCCACGGGCGTTGGGCAGCTGACTGGCAATGGCCGGGCGGTCAATGCTGTCCAGGGTTTTGAGCACATAGCGCGCAATCGCCATCAGCGCCCCGGTGTTGCCGGCCGACACCATGGCCTGCGCTGCGCCGTCTTTGAGTTGCTGCGCTGCCACGCGCATGGACGAGTCTTTCTTGCGCCGCAACGCCACCTCAATCGCGTCGTCCATCTCCACCACCTCGGTGGCCGGCACCACGCGGCAGCGCACGTTGTTGAGCACCTGCGGCCAAGCAGCAAACGACTCAGGGCGCCCCACCAGCAGCAGCTGGGCCTGTGGGTGGCTGGACAAGAAGGCGTCGCAAGCTGGCAGCGTGACTGCAGGGCCCACGTCGCCCCCCATGCA
Source organism: Hydrogenophaga sp. (assembly GCA_047636095.1). GTDB lineage: Bacteria > Pseudomonadota > Gammaproteobacteria > Burkholderiales > Burkholderiaceae_C > Hydrogenophaga. Next base: position 2,762 of record JBLIJY010000275.1, read on the forward strand.
GTCGACCGCAATGGTGATCATGCTGGCGTTTCCCTATGAATCTTGGATATGGCCCAACAACGCGAAAAGCCCGCATACAGCATGCGGGCCAGCGCTTGAACCGACTGCATGGCCTCAGGCACGCCGACGTGGCGAGACCAGAGGTCACACAGCATTCAGGCTTCAGATTTGTTTTTCAGCACCTGGCGGCCACGGTAAAAACCGTTGGGGCTGATGTGGTGACGCAGGTGGATTTCGCCGGTGGTGGGCTCCACCGCAATACCGGGCACGTTCAATGCGTTGTGTGAACGGTGCATACCGCGCTTAGACGGGGACTTTTTATTTTGCTGAACAGCCATGGCGGGCTCCTGAAGAAATGGGTGAAATCGGTAGCGCGCCTGTGGGCTTTTGAAACTGGACTGCCCGAAGACAGAAAGCCGATTGCCAGCGCGAAACCAACGATTATAGCCCGATACCGATCGCCCAAGCCAGATTGTCTTGTGTGGGTCGTTGGCCTGGGGCGTCGCCCGCCAGTCCCGGCCGTGCTGCGCTCGGCAACAGACCCGGCTACTTTTTCAGCTTCGACAGCGCCTGAAACGGGTTTTCCCGGCGCGCATCTTCGCTGTCGGATTCGTCAGGCAATGTGCCCGCCGATGACGGCAGGCTGTGTGGGCACATCTCGTGCATGGGCACCAAGGGAAGCGCCATCAGCAGCTCGTCTTCCAGCACAGCCATCAGGTCGGGGCGCGGCTCCAGTGCCAGCAGGTCCTCTTCGGCGTCGTCGTCCTCTGCCTCGGCCTGGGCTTCGGTGGCGACAAAGCGGAACCAGCGATCGACCACCAGCGGCGTCTGCACCGGGCCCAGACAGCGCTGACAGGTCAGCGGCACCGTCCCTTGCGCTTGCAGGTGCAACCAGACCGCTGATGCCGCGCCTTGGGCAGCCCCGCGCAACTCACCCGCAGCCTGCCAAGTCACCGAGGCGGGCACATCCACCAGACCGTCTGGATGCAGATCGACCGCCAACCGCGTGAACTCGCTCGCTGCACATTCGTCCTGCAAGCGGCCGCTCGCCTCCGCAAAGCGGCGCGCGTCCAGACGGGAAGGATTCCAGGGTGAGGGTGATGTCGGCTTCATCAC
>JBLIJY010000276.1:0-3873 GCA_047636095.1 Hydrogenophaga sp.
ACTGCTCGGGCGTGATCGAGGCCTTCGCCCAGTTGATCACCTTGCTGTCTTTGGGCCATTCGCCCACCACCACCCCGGTGCGGAAGGTCACGCCCTCGGCCTCCATCTGCGCCACGCGGCGGTCGATATGGCTCTTCTCCATCTTGAAATCGGGAATGCCGTAGCGAAGCAGACCACCGACGCGGTCGTTCTTCTCGAACACCGTCACATCGTGGCCCACCCGAGCGAGCTGCTGGGCGGCTGCCAGGCCCGCTGGGCCAGAGCCCACCACAGCAACCTTTTTGCCGGTTTTGTGCTGCGCTGGCTGTGGCTGCACCCAGCCCTCGGCCCAGGCTCGATCGATGATGGCGTGCTCAATGCTCTTGATGCCGACCGCGTCGTCGTTCACGTTGAGCGTGCAGGCCGCCTCGCAGGGCGCGGGGCAGATGCGACCGGTGAACTCGGGGAAGTTGTTGGTGCTGTGCAGCACGGTGATGGCGTTGTGCCAGTCGCCCCGGTACACGAGGTCGTTGAAGTCCGGGATGATGTTGTTGACCGGGCAGCCGCTGACGCAAAACGGCGTGCCGCAGTCCATGCAACGCGCCGTTTGGACCTTGGCCTGCGGTTCATTCAGCGCAATCACAAATTCTTTGTAATTCTTGACGCGCTCGGGCACAGGCTTGTAGCCTTCCTCCAGACGCTCGTACTCCATGAAGCCAGTGACTTTTCCCATGATGCTTGCCTTGTTCGTGTGATGTTGCTGATGACAGGGGCTTAACGGCCCGCAGCCGCAGTCTGCTTGGCCAACTGCTCGGCCTTGTCCTTGGCCTTTTGGGTCGCCTCAGCCGCCGATCGGCGGGCGTGGATTTCGCCCAGCGCGCGCTTGTATTCGTTGGGGAAGACCTTGACGAATTTGCTGCGCGCCTCGCTCCAGTTGTCCAGCAGTTCGCGGGCGCGGCGGCTGCCGGTCCAGCGATGGTGGTCCTGCAGCAGCTTGCGCAATTGCGCCTCGTCGCTCTGGCCCCGGTGCCAGATGGCAGGGTCCATGGTGGCGGTCTGCTCGGTGGCGGTGAGCACTTTTTCCATGCTCACCATGGCGGTGTTGCAGCGTTCGGCAAACCGGCCATCCTCGTCATAAACATAGGCCACCCCGCCGCTCATGCCAGCGGCGAAGTTGCGCCCGGTCTGGCCCAGCACCGCCACGGTGCCGCCCGTCATGTACTCACAGCCATGGTCGCCAGTGCCTTCCACCACCGCGGTCGCACCAGAGAGGCGCACCGCAAAACGCTCGCCAGCCACGCCGCAAAAGAAAGCCTCGCCGGTGGTGGCTCCGTACATCACGGTGTTGCCCACAATGATGTTCTTGGTGGCATCGCCCCGAAAATCGATGCTCGGGCGCACCACCACGCGACCGCCGGACAGCCCTTTGCCGGTGTAGTCGTTGGCGTCACCAATCAAATACAGCGTGATGCCGTTGGTGAGGAAGGCGCCGAAGGACTGGCCGCCCGTGCCTTCGAGCTGGATGTGGATGGTGTCATCTGGCAGGCCTTCTGGGTGCAACTTCGTGACCGCACCGGAGAGCATGGCGCCCACCGAGCGGTTCACGTTGCGCGCCACCTCCATGAACTTGACCCGCTCGCCTTTGTCAATCGCGGCACGCGACTTGGCGATCAGCACATTGTCAAGCGCGCGCTCCAGGCCATGCTCCTGATTTTCGGTGTGCAGGCGCGGCACATCCGCAGGCACCGCCGGCATCGCGAGCAGGCGGCTGAAGTCCAGGCCCTTGGCCTTCCAGTGCTCCACGCCTTGTTTCATGTCGAGCAGGTCGGCGCGGCCGATCAGCTCATCGAATTTGCGGATGCCCAATTGGGCCATGATCTGGCGCGCCTCTTCCGCAATGAAGAAGAAGTAGTTGACGACGTGCTCGGGCTTGCCAGAGAACTTCTTGCGCAGCGCTGGGTCTTGCGTGGCCACGCCCACCGGGCAGGTGTTCAGGTGGCATTTGCGCATCATGATGCAGCCCTCGACCACCAGCGGCGCGGTGGCGAAGCCGAATTCGTCGGCGCCCAGCAAGCCACCAACCACCACGTCGCGCCCGGTCTTCATCTGGCCGTCGGCCTGCACGCGGATGCGGCTGCGCAAGCGGTTGAGCACCAGGGTTTGCTGGGTTTCGGCCAGACCGATTTCCCATGGGCTGCCGGCGTGCTTGATCGACGACCACGGTGAGGCACCCGTGCCGCCGTCGTGGCCGGCAATCACCAGATGGTCGGCCTTGCATTTGGCCACGCCAGTGGCGATGGTACCGACACCGATTTCAGACACCAGCTTGACGCTGATCGAGCTGTGCGGCGCCACGTTTTTCAAGTCGTGAATCAGCTGGGCCAGGTCTTCGATGGAGTAGATGTCGTGGTGCGGTGGCGGAGAAATGAGGCCGACGCCAGGCACACTGTGGCGCAGCTTGCCGATGTAGTCGCTCACCTTGCCGCCGGGCAACTGACCGCCCTCGCCTGGCTTGGCACCTTGGGCCATCTTGATCTGGATCTGATCGGCGCTGTTGAGGTACTCGGCGGTCACACCAAAGCGGCCCGATGCCACCTGTTTGATTTTGGAGCGCATCGAGTCGCCGTCTTGCAGCGTGTAGTCCACCTCGAACACGTCCTTTCCCAGCAGGTCGGACATGGTCTGGCCCTGCTTGATCGGAATGCCTTTGAGTTCGTTGCGGTAGCGCAGCGCATCCTCACCGCCTTCGCCGGTGTTGCTTTTGCCGCCGATGCGGTTCATGGCCACCGCCAGCGTGGCATGCGCCTCGGTAGAGATGGAGCCCAGCGACATCGCGCCGGTGGCAAAGCGCTTCACGATTTCGCTGGCGGGCTCCACCTCGTCGAGCGGGATCGCTTTGGCCGGGTCGATCTTGAATTCGAACAGACCACGCAGCGTCATGTGGCGCCGGCTCTGGTCGTTGATGATCTCGGCGTACTCCTTGTAGGTGGTCCAGTTGTTGGCGCGCGTGCTGTGTTGCAGCTTGGCGATGGCGTCGGGCGTCCACATGTGTTCTTCACCGCGCACCCGCCAGGCGTATTCGCCGCCAGCGTCCAGCATGGTGGCCAGCACCGGGTCGTCGCTGAACGCGGCCTTGTGCATGCGGATCGCTTCTTCGGCGATCTCGAACACGCCAATGCCTTGCACCCGGCTGGAGGTGCCGGTGAAGTATTTGTGGATGGTGTCGCTGTTGAGGCCGATGGCTTCAAACAGCTGCGCGCCGCAATAGCTCATGTAGGTGCTCACGCCCATCTTGGACATGATCTTTGACAAGCCTTTGCCGACCGCTTTCACGTAGTTGGCGATGGCCTTCTCGGCGCTCAGATCGCCGGGCAAATCTTTGTGCATGGTCGCGAGCGCTTCCATGGCCAGATAGGGGTGCACAGCTTCTGCGCCGTAGCCCGCCAACACGGCAAAGTGGTGCACCTCGCGCGCGGTACCCGTTTCCACCACCAAACCGGCGGTGGTGCGCAGACCTTCGCGCACCAGGTGCTGGTGGATGGCCGAAAGCGCGAGCAGTGCGGGAATGGCGATTTGCGTGGCGCTGACCGCGCGGTCGCTCACGATGAGGATGTTCTTGCCGCCCTTGATGGCGTCCACCGCCGAGGCACACAGCGAGGCGAGTTTGGCCTCCACGCCTTCGCGGCCCCAGGCCGCTGGGTAGGTGATGTCCAGCACGTGGCTGCGGAACTTGCCCTGGGTGAAGGCGTCGATGTCGCGCAGCTTGGCCATGTCGGCAAAGTCCAGCACCGGCTGGCTCACCTCCAGGCGCATCGGCGGGTTGATCTGGTTGATATCCAGCAGGTTGGGTTTGGGGCCGATGAACGACACCAGCGACATCACGATGGCCTCGCG
>JBLIJY010000277.1:0-3862 GCA_047636095.1 Hydrogenophaga sp.
CCTTTGTTCAGCTGCGCCGCCGTGCCCTCGGGCAGCACACGCGGAATGTTCTCCAGCAGGCCGCCACCGGTGATGTGGGCCAGGGCCTTGATGTCGTGTTTCGCCAGCGCAGCCAGCACGTTCTTCACGTAAAGCCGCGTCGGTTTCATCACCGCCTCTTTGAACGGCAGACCGTCCAGCGTGGCGGGCAGGTTGTCGCCCGCGCGCTCGATGCACTTGCGCACCAGCGAAAAACCGTTGGAATGCACGCCGTGCGAGGCCAGGCCCAGCACCAGGTCGCCGGGTGTCACCCGCTGGCCGGTGAGGATTTTCGATTTCTCCACCGCGCCGACACAAAAGCCCGCCAAGTCGTATTCCCCGGCCGGGTACATGCCGGGCATCTCGGCGGTTTCGCCACCGATCAGCGCGCAGCCGCTCAATTCACAGCCCTTGGCGATGCCGCCGATCACGGCCGCAGCGGTGTCCACGTCGAGCTTGCCGCAGGCGAAGTAATCCAGAAAAAACAGCGGCTCAGCGCCTTGCACCAGCACATCGTTCACGCTCATGCCGACCAGGTCGATGCCCACCGTGTCGTGCATGTTCCACTCAAAAGCCAACTTCAGCTTGGTGCCCACACCGTCGGTGCCGCTCACCAGCACCGGTTCGGTGTAGCGCTTGGGCACCTCGAACAGCGCACCAAAACCGCCAATACCGGCCAACACGCCTTCGCGCATCGTTTTTTTCGCGAGCGGTTTGATGCGCTCGACCAGCGCATCGCCTGCCACGATGTCCACGCCGGCGTCTTTGTACGAGAGGGGTTTGGGGCTGTTAGAGGTCATGGCGGGAGGAGTGGAAACGGTGGCGGCGCGGGGCCGGATGCGGGGCTTCGGCTCCTGGGAACCGATGGCGGCGCGCTTGAGAGATGCGCAGAATAGAATTTGCCCGAGATTTTAAGGGCCGCGTCGGCCCCACGGTCTCCCGCCCCACTCGCCATGACCTTCACACCGAATCAGATCCGCATCGCCTCCTGGGCCGCCATCGCGCTGGTCTGCTGGCTGCTGCTCTCTCTGCTGGCGCCGGTGCTGATGCCGTTTCTGCTGGCTGCCGGTCTGGCGTATGTGCTGCAGCCCCTGGTGGCTTGGCTGCACGCCCGGCACATCCCGCGCTGGTTCGGCGCGGGCCTGGCGATTTTTTTGCTGATGCTGGTGCTCGCAGCGGTGTTCTTGCTGATCGTGCCAGTGATCACCAAGCAAATCCCTTTGCTCAAGGAGCAGGTGCCGCTGCTGCTGGACCGTGTCAACGAGTTCTTGCTGCCGCTGGCCGCGCGCTTCGGCATCGACCTGCAGATCGATGTGAGCCAGGTGCGCGAGTGGTCGCGCAAGCTGATTGCTGAACACGAGAGTGATCTCATCGGTGGGCTGCTGTCTTCGTTGCGTATCGGCGGCAGCGCCTTGGCTGCGGTGTTTGGCAACCTGGTGCTCGCTCCCATCGTGGCTTACTACCTGTTGCTCGACTGGGCGCGCCTGATCGAGCGCACCAAGGGCCTGATTCCGCCGCGCTGGCGCCCCAGTGTGCAGAGCTTTTTGAACGACACCGACGCGGTGCTTGGCCAGTACCTGCGCGGACAAGTGGTGGTGATGGGTTTGCTGGCGGTTCTCTACACCGTGGGCCTGGCGCTGGTGGGGCTCAAGCTGGCGTTGCCGATCGGCGTGTTCACTGGCCTCGCGGTGTTTGTGCCTTACCTGGGTTTTGGTCTGGGCATGGTCATCGGGGTGCTCGCAGCGGTGTTGCAGTTTCAGAGCGTCGTGGGGGTGGCGCTGGTGGCGCTGGTGTTTCTGGTCGGGCAGGTGGTGGAGAGCATGTATGTCACGCCGCGCTTGCTTGGGGATCGCATCGGTCTGCACCCGATCGCGGTGATTTTTGCCCTGATGGCATTTGGCCAGCTGTTCGGTTTTGTCGGCCTGCTGATCGCGCTGCCCACCAGCGCGGTGCTTCTGGTGGCGATTCGCCGCGCCAAGGCCGGCTACTTCAAGAGCGCGCTTTACCTGGAAGTATCCACACCCTCTGCCGTGGTCCGGCCTGTGGTGAATCCGAAGGACGCCACATGAGCACAGGTACACCCCCCATGAAACAAATGGCGCTCGACATCGGGCTGGCCCCCGTGCCCACGCTGGAGAGCTTTGTGCCCTTGGGCAACGAGGCGGCGCTGGAGCACCTGTGGCTGTCGATTGACAACCCCCTGCGCGCGTCGGTGCCCACCTGCCTGTGGGGTGCTGGGGGCAGCGGCAAAACCCACTTGCTGTGTGCGGTGCGCGAAGCGCTGCTGGAACAGGGTGGCCGTGTGGGCTGGCTCGACGCCAACTCCCACGCGCCCCCTGAGTTCGACGAGCGCTGGCAGGCGGTGCTGTTTGATGACTGCCAGCACTTCAACGCCGCGCAACAGGCGGTGGCCTTCAACTGGTTTGTGAATGCGCAAAGTCCCGCCACCGGCCAGGCCCGCTGGGTGCTGGCGGCGGCCGACCGCCCACCGGCCGATTTGCCCTTGCGCGAAGACCTGCGCACCCGGCTGGGCTGGGGCGATGTGTTCCAGCTGCACGCGCTGGGTGAGACCGAGCGCCGCTTGGTGTTGCGGCGCGCGGCCGACGAGCGCGGCTTGTTCCTGAGCGAAGAGGTGATGGACTACATGCTCACCCGCTTCGCCCGCGACCTCGCCAGCCTGATGCAGCTGCTGCAGCAGCTCGACGACTACGCGCTGCGCGCCCAGCGCGCGGTGACCATTCCGCTGATCAAATCCATGTTGGATGGTGGTTGAACGCTCAGCCGTCCGTTTCGCGCGTCTCCAGCGCGTCCGTCCCCACCGCGCTCCTTTTTGCCCGATCCCATGTCCCTGCAACCCATCCGCCTGGCCCTATTCGACCTCGATCACACCCTGTTGCCGCTCGACTCCGATCACGCCTGGGGCGAGTTCACCGTAAAACTGGGCTGGCGCGATGCGATCACCCACAGCCGCGCCAACGACGCCTTTTACGCGCAGTACCAAGCCGGCACGCTCGACATCGCCGCCTATGTGCGCTTTGCCACCAGCGCGGCGCGCGAGCAAGGCCAGGCCCAGGCAGACCAGGCCCACGCCCGGTTCATGCAAGAAGTGATCCGCCCGGCGATTCGTCCGCAGGCCATTGAGCTGGTGCGCGAGCACCAGCGCGCGGGCGACCTGGTGGTGATCGTCACCGCCACCAACGAGTTCGTCACCCGCCCCATCGCCCAGGCATTCGGCGTCGACGAGCTGATTGCCATCGAACTCGAACGCGATGCGCAGGGCGATCCCACTGGTGAGATCTGGGGCACGCCCTCGTTTCGCGAGGGCAAGGTCGCACGTGTGGAACAATGGCTGGCTGCCCGAGGCCTGTCCTGGGACCGCGTGGCCCACAGCAGCTTCTACAGCGACTCGATCAACGACCTGTCATTGCTGGAGAAGGTTGACCAACCCGTGGCCACCAACCCGGACGCGCGCCTCAGCGCCATCGCCACCGAGCGCGGTTGGCGAACCCTCACCTTATTTCCATGATCAAAAAATTCATCGACAAGTTGCTGGGTAAATCCAGCAGCAGCCGCCAGCCTTCCAAATTTGGTAAGCGCCAAGATGTACCGGTTGAAGAGCACGGCATCGACCGCAGCTTGGTCGACCAGCGCGCGCTCGACGTGGTGCACACCCTGAAACAAGGCGGCTTCGAGGCCTACATCGTCGGCGGCGCGGTGCGCGACCTGCTGTTGGGCTTGCGCCCGAAAGACTTCGACGTGGCCACCAGCGCCACGCCCGAGCAGGTCAAAGGCCTGTTTCGCCGCGCCTTCATCATCGGGCGGCGTTTTCGCATCGTGCATGTGG
>JBLIJY010000278.1:0-3850 GCA_047636095.1 Hydrogenophaga sp.
TGGCAGTCTGGGCAGTGCGCTCACGCACCCTCACATCACCACCGACTTCAGCGAATCGCAGCTGGAGTTGATCACCGGCGTGCACCCCAGCGTCGAGTCGTGTCTGAACGAGCTGACCGAGGTGCATCAGTTCACCGCGCGCAGCCTGCGCGCCGCAGGTGACGAGCTGATGTGGGCTTCCAGCATGCCTTGCGGCTTGCCGCCGGACGAGACGATTCCGATCGGTCGCTACGGCTCGTCCAACGTCGGGCGCGCCAAGAGCGTCTACCGTGTGGGCCTGGGGCACCGCTATGGCCGGCGCATGCAAACCATTTCGGGCATTCACTACAACTGGTCGCTGCCCGGTGTGGACAACGACGGTTACTTTGCGCTGATCCGCAATTTTCGCCGCCAGGCTTTTTTGCTGCTCACGCTGTTCGGCGCCTCGCCTGCGGTGTGTTCTTCGTTCGTGGCGGGGCGCGAACACCAGCTACAGCCGTTGGGCAGCCGTGGCTCGCTGTACATGCCCCATGGCACCTCGCTGCGAATGGGTCGCCTGGGCTACCAGAGCGAAGCCCAGGCCACGCTCGCGGTGAGCTACAACGGGCTGGAGGGATACGCGGCGTCTTTGCACGACGCGCTCGCGCGCCCCTGGCCGGCCTACGAGGCGATTGGTGTCCGCAACCTGGGCGGCGACTACAACCAGCTCTCCACCAGCCTGCTGCAGATCGAGAATGAGTTCTACGGCACGATCCGGCCCAAACGCGTGATCTACCCCGGCGAGCGCCCGCTGCACGCGCTGCGCGAGCGCGGTGTGGAGTACATCGAGGTGCGTCTGCTTGATCTCAACCCGTTTGAGCCGATCGGCATCGGCGCGCAGGCGCTGCGCTTCATCGATGTGTTTTTGCTGCACTGCCTGCTCAGCGACAGCCCGCCCGACACACCCGAAGAGATTCACGACCTTGGACACAACCAGCAGCTGACCGCTGCGCGTGGGCGCGAGCCCGGGCTGCGCCTGCGTCGCGGGGGGCAAGAAGTGCCGCTGCTGGACTGGGGGCTGGAAATCATCGACCAGCTCGCGCTGTTTGCCCAGGCGCTGGACGCCGCCCTGGGCGGTGAGGCCCATGCCCAGGCTGTGGCTCAGGCACGCGCCAGCTTGCAATCGCCCGACACCCTGCCGTCGGCCCAGGTGTTGCAGGTGGTCCGCACCCAGCACGCCGATGCGTTCACCGCCTTCGTGCGCGAGCAGTCGTTGCAGGCACACAGCCATCTGCTGGGTCTGCCCTGGAGCTCCAAGCAAGAGGGTCGCTACGAGGCCATGGCACTGCAGTCGCTGCAGGACCAGCGCGCCATCGAGGCCGCCGACACCATGCCGTTCGAGATCTACCGACAGGAGTACACAGCACCCTCGCGGCTGGGCCGCCCGCACATGGCCGCTGGCGTCACGGCCTGAGCGGGTGCTGCGTCAGACTTCGCCGCCGAAGTGCTTGATGAGGTTGGCGATGTATTTGTCGACCAGCTTCTCGAACTCGCCTTGCACCACCGGTACCACCACCATCTTCATCAGCCCGGGCAGCGGTACCGCGATTTCGCCCTGAATCGCCAGCGTGATGTTGGTCGACTTCTTGTTGTCCACGATGGTCCAGCTGCCACTCACCAGCGCGTTGCCCACACCTTTGACCGGTGTCCACTTCACCGTGCCTTTGGCTTTGTCGCTCACGTACTGGCTGGCGTACACGGTCTGGATGTTCACCTGGGTGGTGCCCACCTTTTGCATTTCCCACTGGTAGACGTTATCGCCCAGATCGGTGAGTTGCTCGACCTTGGGGAAATGGCTGGCCGATGTGGGCACGTCGGACAGCACCTCGAACACCTCGGCCGCTTTGGCCTTGACGTCGAATTCGTAGCCCAGATCAATCTTGACGGTGATGGCCATGTGTCTCCTCAGAGTTGGTTGTATTGATACAAAAAGATTGTGGCACGCTGCTCTGGCCTGCCTGTCACGGATGAACCCGAACTTGCTGCCCTGTATCGACTGGGCCAGGCGTCAAAATCCCCCCTTTGTCTGAACGAGCCCGACCCATGAGCATCCAGTGGTTTCCCGGTCACATGCACCTCACCCGCCAGGCGATCGCCGAGCGGGTCAAAGCCATCGACGTGGTGATCGAAATGCTCGACGCGCGCCTGCCTGGTTCCAGCGCCAACCCGCTGCTGGCCGAGCTCACCGCCGGTCGGCCGAGCCTGAAGGTGCTCAACAAGCAAGACCTGGCCGACCCGTTGCGCACCCAGGCCTGGCTGGCGCACTACAACGCCCAGCCCAGCACCCGCGCGATCGCACTCGACGCCGGCGACACCGCGCCAGCGCGCGCGCTGATCGATGCCTGCCACCAGCTCGCGCCGACGCGCGGCGGCATGGTCAAGCCCATGCGGGTGCTGATCTGCGGCATTCCCAACGTCGGTAAGTCCACGCTGATCAACACGCTCAAGGGCAAACGTGCGGCCAAAACTGGGGATGAGGCCGGCGTCACCCGCACCGAGTCGCGCATCGCCCTGGCCGACGATTTCTATCTCTATGACACGCCGGGCATGCTGTGGCCGCGCATCGTGGTGCCCGAAAGCGGCTTCAACCTTGCCGCCAGCGGCGCGGTGGGCCGCAACGCCTACGACGACCAAGAGGTGGCGCTGGAGCTGCTCGCCAAGCTCAAGGCCGACTACACCGCGCTGTTGCTGGCGCGCTACGCGGTGCCGCTGGCACCCGATCAGGTGGCCAGCGCACCCGACGAAGCGCTGCTGGAAGCCATCGGTCGCGCACGCGGCGCATTGGCAGCGCGAGGCCAGGTCAATACGCAAAAAACCGCCGAGCTGGTGATCGCCGACTTCCGCAGCAACGCGATCGGGCGCATCACGCTGGAAACGTCCGAGCAGTTCAGCCAGTGGCTGCAGGCCGGTCTGGCTGCAGACCAGGCACGCACCGAGCGCAAGCAGGGGCTGCGCGAGCGCGGGCACATTCGAGCGGAGAAGCCAGCGCCCAAGCGCAAACCCCGTTGATCGCCCGTCCAGGTTGACGCGCATCAACGCGTCGAAGCCTGCGTGGTGCGAGCATGAGGGCCTTCTTGTCGAGGAGCCACACCATGACCGACGCGCGCCGCATCTTGCTGATCCAGGGCCACCCCGATCCGGTGAGCCAACACCTCAACCGAACGCTCCTACAGGCCTACGCCGACGGCGCCGAGGCGGCCGGTCACGCGGTGAGGCGCATCGAGGTGGGTGCGCTCGATTTCCCGGTGCTGCGCAGCGCCCACGCCTGGCACGCGGAGCCGCTGCCGCCCACGCTGAAGCCGGCGCAGGACGACATCGCCTGGGCGCAGCATGTGGTGATCTTTTTTCCGCTCTGGCTCGGCGACATGCCGGCGCTGCTCAAGGCATTTCTGGAGCAGGTGGCTCGGCCAGGTTTTGCGGTGGGGCCAGAAGGCGCCAAGCCTTTTGGCCACAAGCCGCTCGCTGGCCGTTCGGCTCGGGTGGTGGTGACCATGAGCATGCCAGCGTTGGCCTACCGCTGGTTCTATCGTGCCCACAGCGTCAAATCGCTGGAACGCAATATCTTGGGCTTTGTCGGCTTTGCACCGGTGAACGAAACCCTGATCGGCTCGGTCGACGGGCTGGGTGCGCCCGGGGTGGCGCGCTGGCAGACCCAGCTGCAAAAGCTCGGCCGCGACGCCTTGTAAGACGCCCCGCCAGACACACCTTCACCGGCCGATTGCCACACCTTTCCAGAACGCAACGCGTCCGCGGATGTTCTCGGCCTCGGGCTTGGGATCGGCGTAGCACCAGGCCGCGTTGGTGTTGAGTTCGCCGTTGACCAGCAGCGAGT
>JBLIJY010000279.1:0-3841 GCA_047636095.1 Hydrogenophaga sp.
AATTGGTCGACAGCGACCAGGATTGCCGCGGCTGGCCCGTGCTGGACGCCGCCGGCCAGCAGGTCGGGACCGTTCGCGAAATGCTGGTCGACACCGACGGCGCGCGTGTGGCAGCGCTCGTGCTCGACTCTGGCGCCCAGGTCCTGGCAGAAGCGGTCTCTTTCAACGACGGCAGAGTCCTCCTCGGCCAAAGCGAAAGAGCGCGCTGACCGATCTTGCCTTCGGCGTCAGACCGCGATCGCATCGTCGTGCCGGATGTCGATGAGGCCATTCGTGTCGGCAAACTCGGCGCTGGTCGCCCGACCCATCCTACGCATGCCCGGTACGCGCTCGGGCTCGCCGCGTTGCTGGCCGGACCTGCGGCGGCGCAGGACACCGCCGCGCTGCTGCCGCTGATCAATGCCTATCGCGATGCACCGCGCCAATGCGAAGGCAAACGCCACCCGGCGGCCGGTCCGCTGGCGCCGGTGGCGGTGCTGGGCGAAGTACCCGTCGGCTCCGGCAGCGAACTGATGGACGTGCTCAAGGGCAGGGGCTATCTGGCGGCGAGGGCCGCGATGCTGTCGACCTCGGGCGTCGGCAGCGCTGAAGCAGTGATGCGCTTTCTGAAGGCGCGCTCGTGCCGCACGCTGCTCGACTCGGGGTTCGCCGAGATCGGCGTGGGCCGGCGTGGCGCGCGCTGGCAGATCGTGCTCGCGCAGCCGCTGCTCTCGCCCAACCTCCCTGGATGGCGTGAGGCGGGCCAAGCCATTCTTGAGCACACCAACACGGCGCGTGCGACCTCGCAGCGCTGCGGCGACCGCACGTTCGCGGCCGCGCCACCGCTGGTCTGGGACGCCGAGCTCGGCGCGGCGGCACGCGTGCACAGCCGTGACATGGCCCGGCGCAACCGCTTCGAGCACAGCGGACCGCAAGGTGGCCAGGCCGGTAGCCGCGCCACGCGCGCAGGCTATGCGTGGCGGCGGGTGGGTGAGAACATCGCTGCGGGCCAGGGCTCGGCCGCCCAGGTCAGTGCCGCATGGCTCGCCAGCCCGCAACACTGCGTCAACATCATGAACCCCAAGTTCACGCAGATGGGTGCTGCCTTCGACGTGACGCGGAGCAGCGACGCCGGCATCTACTGGACGCGGGTGTTCGGGACACCGAAATAGGCGGAGCCCGTCAACCTGGACACGGCAGTTGGGCGCGCCCGGGTGGGCCGCGATGCGGTGCGCTGGGAAGCCTGTCCTGAGCGCCGTCGAAGGGACACGACGACGCTGCGGGCTCATGCTGGCAAGAACCAGAAGCTGGATCGAAGGTGATCCCAGTATTTCAGCAGCGGTGTTTTCAAGATGCCTCACTTCAACTCGTAGGCCAGGATCGTGTCGCCCAGCGTGGTGCCGAACGAGCCATGACCAACCGCCGCGACGACTACCAACTCATGGTGGAGAGTCCCTGTCAATGTGTTCAATCGAAAGCGCTTGATTCAAGCAACCTTTCAATGATCTCTTTGCACACGCCTGCGGTCTGTTCGGTGATGTACATGGCGGACTTGCAGTCGCAACTCAAAGCACGGCCCGGGTCGTGCGTTACCGCCCCGGCTGCCTTCGACCGGGAGATCGACGATCAGACCGTGGCGTTTGCCCCGCCGACGATGCGCGAGTCGCTGGCGTAGCGGTAGGGCGGAATTTCGAGATTCGTCGGTGCCGGCTTGTTCTTGAACACCCGCCCGGCGCCGTCGAAAGTGGATCCGTGGCACGCTCAGAAGAAGCCACCCGGCCAGTCGGCCGGCAGGCTGGGATTGGCCGCGCCTGCTGGTGCCTTGTTGGGCGAGCAACCCAGGTGCGTGCAGATGCCCAACGCCACGAAGAGTTCGGGGCTTGATGGCGCGTGCCGCGTTGCGGGCGTAGTCGGGCAGTCGCTCGGGACGATGTCGCTCATTTTCGGCTCCTGGCCCGGCTCATTTGGTCAGATTGGCAGCCCAGTAGGCGTTGACCTTTTGACTCTGCACGGCAAACGCGTCCTGCTGAAAGTTCCAGTCTCCCTTGACTTTTGGAGCGTTGTCCATGGTGGATGTCGTGCTGGCCAGCACAAATAGCTTGTTTCCGGGCGCCGCCTTGAAGTCCTCCCAGGGCACTGGGACGTAGTTTTCGCTAAATCCGAATATGCCGCCGCGCGCGAGCACCAAATATCCGATCTTCCCGGTCTGCGCATCCATCATGATGTCGTCGACGCTGCCAAGGTCTTCTCCCTTGGGGTTGACCACGCCGGCCCCTAGAAGTTGGTCAGAGCGAAAAGCCAAGTCGGCACCGGTAACAGCAACAGCCGTGTCAATCTGTTGTCGGCGCCAAGCCGACATGTTCACGGTCGGTACTTTGCCTTTGCGCAAGTCTTCGGCATAGGTCGTGTACATGCCGCGCGCCGTTTCGAGAAGGCTCTCGCACGCTTGCCCGTCGCCGTGCTGGGCAACAATCTTTGCTGACGCGATCAAAGTGCGAATTTCGTAGCCTGGTCGTGCACGCTGGTAGCGACTGCTGGGTGAAGCGGCTTGAACTGAGCCTAGTCCTCCAGCCATAGAGGCATAACCGTAACCATAGCCGTACATCGGATACCCATAGCCGTACCCAGCACCGTGCAGCCAATAGCCGTCTTTTTGCAGTTGGCTGTCGAAGGCGGTCAAGTCGGACATGCATTTCTGAGCGGGCTTGGTCGCCGGGGTCTGGGCCAGCGCGGCTGGGCTGACGAATGCAAGGCTCGCAAGCGCTGTCAAGGCAGCGAAGGAAAGCTTGATTGGGGAGGTATTCATGGTGGTGCTGCCTTTCGGTTGATTTGATGGATGGTCTTCAAAGGCCGTGTGATGGGGTGTCCATGTACCAATGTCAGCGCAATGCGGGGCGCTGTCTGTGCGCTGCCGCACGCCAACGTCAAGCCCGCGCGAACCTCTGAACTCAGGCGTGGCGCCATGGCCGAACCGAACCCAGGCAACTGGGCGCCATCGCAGATGCGATTGCTCTGGTTGTCGAGATGAACAACGGGGGTAGCGCGCGAAGGAGTGGCAGGTCACGCTTGCGCACGGGGAGTGCGACCGCTTTGTTCATGCGTTGCGTCTCGCCGTTTCGCTCTGACCGTGCCTCCGCTGGGCAACAGCTCGCGCCTGGCATGGCACATTTTCCAGCGAGCGATGCCGGTGGTGGGCGTACGCCGCACCGACGATATCCTGCTTTGAAGATCGCGATTTAAACCACTGCCGAATTGCGAAAATGATGCCGATGACGCTCGCTCCCGCTATTGCTGCCGGCACCGGGTAGCGCCAGGTCAGCGATCAGCGATCAGCTTGCATCACTCCTTCTCGTCCTTTCGACGCTTCAGCGCAGCCCGAGAAACGGTAAGCGAACGACGATGTCGAAGATGCTCTTCATGAGCTTTCTTTCGGGTGAGCAAAAACATCGAATCGCCTGTTTAAGGCGATTCACCAATTTGCACCGTACGCTTCGCACCCCAAAGATTCCGTTGGCCAGCACACACAGAGGGAGACAGATCCCCGCGCGAGAGGGCGTCACACGCATGGCGCTTGCGCGCGCCGCGCGATCTGCGCCAACCAGCGTGATGTGGGCACGGTAGGGGATGACTGCAAACCGGTCTGTGCTCTCTCGAACAGATCGCAGCATGCCGCCTTGCTGCGCGGGTGATGTCACGCACCGCGTGGGCGGATGCAGCAGGTCAGATTCCGTTGGGGAAGGTCGCTACACAGCTTCAGCTGCCGGCACTTGCCCGAGAAGCGATTGTTGCGAGCCTGGGCTTGCCAGCCTTGTGCGCCAGCGCAATGGCTGGCGCGCTGCGACGGCAACACCCGCCGCTGCTT
>JBLIJY010000280.1:0-3836 GCA_047636095.1 Hydrogenophaga sp.
AGACGGTGGTGACCGAGAAAGCCAACATCCAGATCAGCCAGGACGCCGGTGTGCTGATCGCCTTGCCCGCGGCCACGCAGCTCGCCGACGTGGTGCGCGCGCTCAACGCGCTGGGTGCCACGCCGCAAGACTTGGTGGCGATTTTGCAGGCGATCAAGGCGTCTGGCGCGCTGAACGCTGAATTGGAGATCATATGAATGCCTCCCCGATGTCTTTCCAGGGCCTCGCGGCCGATCCGAGCGCGCTGAATGCGCTGCGCTATGGCGCGGGTACCGCCGCGGGCAAAGACGACAAGACCGCGCTCAAAGAAGCGGCCAAGCAGTTTGAATCGCTGTTCATGCGCGAGCTGATCAAGAGCATGCGCGAGGCCACCCAGAAGTCGGGCCTGATGGACGGCGAGGGCAGCGACCTGGGCACCGATCTGCTCGACCAGCAGTTCGCGGTGCAGCTCTCGGGCTTGCCCGGCGGTTTGTCCGACGCGATCCAGCGCCAGCTTGGGCGCCAGATTTTGGGGTCAGACGCAGCCGCTGCGCCCGCCGCCCACAACCCACTGCCAGCGGTGAGCGAAGCCAGCACAGTGAGCCGCGTCAGCGCCGGGCCGCGCCAGGCTGGCTTTGTGGCGGAGCACAGCGAAGCGGCGGCGGCGGTGGCGCGTGAGTCGGGCATTCCAGCCAGCTTCATGATTGGCCAGGCCGGGCACGAGACCGGCTGGGGGCGCAGCGAGATTCGCCACGCCGACGGCGCCAACGCCCACAACCTGTTTGGCATCAAGGCCACCGGCGGCTGGAAGGGCAAAGTCGCTGAGATCACCACCACCGAATACATCAACGGCGAGCCTCGCAAGCTCACCGCGCGCTTTCGCGCCTACGACTCCTACGCCGAATCCTTCCGCGACTACGCGCGCCTGATCAGTCAGAGCCCACGCTACGAGCAGGTGATGGATCAGCTGCATTCGGTGCAAGGTTTTGCCAGTGGCCTGCAACAAGCCGGCTACGCCACCGACCCGCAATACGCGGCCAAGCTCAGCCGCGCGATCAACAGCACGCTGATGATCCAAAAAAGCGCAGGAACGGTCTGATATGTCTGCCTCCCTCAACATCGCCACCCGCGCGCTCACCACCAACCTCGCTGCACTGCAGGTGGTGGGCAACAACATCGCCAATGTCAACACCGAAGGCTATTCGCGCCAGAACGTGGCGCTCAAAACCTCGGGTTACCAGGAGCGCAGCAACGGCTTCTTTGGCCAAGGGGTGGAGATCGCCACCGTCACCCGCAACCACGACGCCTACCTGACGCGCGAAGCCAACGCAGCGAAATCGGTGGCCTCGGCCGACGGCATGCGCCTGTCCAAGCTCAAGCAGCTGGAAGACCTGTTCCCCACCGGCCCAACCGGTCTGGGTGCGTCGATGAACAGCATGCTCAACGCCTGGAACGATGTGGCGTCTGCGCCCAGCAACCTCACCGCGCGCACGGTGGTGCTGGCGCGCGGCGACGAATTTGCTGCGCGCGTGCGCACCACCGCTGCCCAGCTCGATCAGCAGCAGCTGGGCACCGAGCTACAGGTGGAGAGCACGGTGAAATCGGTGAACCGCCTCGCGCAGGACCTGGCGGCGGTCAACCAGCGCATTCTGGACACCCCCCGATCGGGCAACACGCCCAACGACCTGTTCGACCAGCGCGACCAGCTCATCAGCGAGCTCAACCGCTATGTGCAAACCTCCACCGTGCCCAGCGAAAACGGCGCGGTCAGCGTGTTCATCAGCGGCAGTCAGCCGCTGGTGCTGGGCGCCACCGCCAACCAGCTGGCATTTCCCGCTGGCACATCGCCCCGGGAACTCCAGTTCGTGCAGGGCAGCACCACCATACCCATCAACCACAAGCAACTCGGTGGCGGCGAGCTGGTGGGGCTGATGACGTTTCTGCGGGACGATCTGGGTGCGATGAAAGGGCAGCTGGATCAGCTGGCCTTCGATCTGGCCACCGAGGTGAACGCGCAGCACCGGCTGGGCATGGGCTTGGACGGTGTGGCGGGCAGAGACTTCTTTGTCGAGCCCACAGCGGCGACGGGCGCTGCGAAGAATCTGCAAATGGCCCTGACCGCGACCGCACCCGGCCAGCTCGCGGCCGCCAGCCCGGTGCTGGTCACGCCAGCGGCGACCAACAGCAGCGGGTTGAGTGTGGAGCAGATGTCGGCGGTGAGCGCATCGGCTGCTCTTGCCAACGAGGTCACGATCAGTTTCCAGGCCAATGGCACCTACACCGTGAACGACACCACGGCGGGCACCACCGCCAGCGGCAACGCCTACATTCCTGGCCAGCCCATCAACGTCAATGGTTGGAGCCTCACCCTGCGCGGCAGTCCTGGTGCCGGTGACAGCTTCACGGTGCAGCCAGCCCCCGTTGGCTCCGTCCGCCAGAACGCGGGCAACGCCAACGCCATCCTCGCGCTGCGCGACAAGGCCATGGCCAACGGCGTGCCGCTGGCCGATGGCTACGTCTCGGTGATTTCTTCGCTCGGTACCCAGGTGCAATCGGCGAAATTTGCCGCCGAATTCACGTCTCAGGTGGCCACCAGCACCGAGGGCGCTCGCAGCAGTCAGGCGGGCGTGAATCTGGATGAAGAGGCGGCGCGCTTGCTGCAGTTTCAGCAGTCGTACCAAGCCTCTGCCAAGTTTTTGCAAATTGCACAAAGTACGTTCGACACGCTGTTGCAGACGGTGGGTCGATAACCAGGGTCCACCATGCGAACTCCCACAGCCAACAGTTCTGAGGCCACCGCCGACAACCTGGCGCAGTTGTCTTTGTTTGACCCCTTCATTTTTGAACTCACCGACCAGGGGGTGTTGACCTTCCAGGCCAGCGACGCCGGTGATGCAGCCAACACCTTCACCAGCGCCGCCGCCACAGAGAGCGCTTACACAGTGGGCCAGCCGATCGAGTTCAAAGGCTGGCGTTTGACGTTGCGCGGCATTCCCGGTGAAGTCGACGCTTTTGGCGCTGCGGGCCCTCTGAAAACCCAGGTGCCGCTGGTGAAATTTGCCGCCGATCTCACGGTGCAGATGGTCAGCAGCAGCGAGGCCGCTGGCAGCGGTCTGGCGGGTGTGGATCTGGACGAAGACCGCCTGCGGCTGTTGCAGCTCCAGAAGTCTTATCAGGCCGCCGCCAAATTCTTGCAAATCGCACAAACCAAGCTCGACACGCTGGTGCAGACCATGCGGGTCGACAACGAGGACAGATCATGAGAGTTGCCACCGCCAACAGTTTCGACACCACCGTCAGCAACCTGGCGCGCCGCCAGACGGAGCTGATCGCCCAGCAAGAGCGGTTGTCCACCGGCAAACGGGTGGTGCGCGCCAGCGACGACCCGATGGCGGCCACCATGGCCGAGGCGGCGCAGAACCGCCTCTCGCGGGTGCAGGGCGATATGCGCGCAATGGAGAACTCGCGCACCAGCCTGATACAGGCCGAGAGCGGCCTGGGCGAATCGGTCGATCTGATTCAGAAAGCGCGCGAACTCATCATCGCGGCGGGCAACGGCACCTACGGCCCCACCGAGCGCCAGGCCATTGCCAATGAACTCAAGGGCCTGCGCGAGCAGATGTTCGCTGTGGCCAACCACCAAGACAGCACTGGGCGCACGGTTTATGGTGGCCTTGGTGGCTCGATGACGCCGTTCACGGACGACTTGTCCGGCGGGGTATTTGGAGGTCAGCGTGGCCAGCAAGCCGCCGGCAACACCTCGTTGCCGCAGTCCCTCGACGGCAATGCGATCTGGATGCGAATTCCCAGCAGCGATCCCAGCAGCCCCCCGGGCACAACCACCACGATTTTCAAGG
>JBLIJY010000281.1:0-3784 GCA_047636095.1 Hydrogenophaga sp.
ATCACGCGCGCGGCGATGTCGCCTTTGGCGCCGCTCAGGTGCAGCTGGCTGAAATAGGCCAGCGACTCGCCCAGCGTGATGTGGCTGATCTTAAAGATGGGTTGGCGCTGCGCGCCCTCGCCCACGAACACGTGGCGCGCCTCCTGACGAAGCCGGGTGCCGTGGCAATTGGGACAAGGCTGGGTGGTGCGGTAGCGCGCCAGCTCTTCGCGCACAAGCGAGGAATCGGTCTCGCGGTAGCGGCGCTCGAAATTGCGGATGATGCCTTCGAACGGGTGTTTCTTCGCGACCTTTTTGCCCGCGCGAACGCCCGATTCCAGCGCGTAGCTGAACTTGACTTCTTCCTCGCCCGAGCCATAGAGCAGCACCTGCTGCACCGCCTCGGTCAACGACTCCCAGGGCGCTTCGGCGTCGAATTTGTAGTGCGCCGCCAGGCTCTCGATCATGGCGAAGTAGTAGGCGTTGCGCCGGTCCCAGCCCTTGATGGCACCGCTGGCCAGGCTGAGCGTGGGGAAGGCCACCACGCGCGTCGGGTCGAACACCTCGGTGTGGCCCAGGCCATCGCAGGTGGGGCAGGCGCCCATGGGCGAGTTGAAAGAAAACAGGCGCGGCTCCATTTCGCCCACGCTGTGGCTGCAGACCGGGCAGGTGAACTTGGCTGAGAAACCCATCTCGGTGCCGGTGTCCATGTCGATGGTCAGCGCGCGGCCCTCGGCCAACCGCAGCGCGGCCTCGAAGCTCTCGGCCAGGCGCTGACGCAGCGGGTTGACTTCGTCGTCTTCGCCATGGATACGCACCTTGATGCGGTCCACCACCACGTCGATGTTGTGCTTCTCGGTTTTTTTGAGCGCGGGCAGGTTCTCGGCCTCCACCACCTCGCCATTGAGTCGAAAGCGCACATAACCCTGCGCCTGCATGTCGGCAAACAGATCGAGGAACTCGCCTTTTTTTTCGCGCGCCACGGGCGCGACGATCAGCAACCGCGTGCCCTCGGGCATGGCCAGCACCGTGTCCACCATCTGCGCCACGCTTTGCGCGGCCAGCGCCAGATCGTGTTCGGGGCAGTAGGGTGTGCCGGCGCGGGCGTAGAGCAGGCGCAAGTAGTCGTGGATTTCGGTGACGGTACCGACCGTGGAGCGCGGATTGTGGCTTGTGGCCTTCTGCTCGATGGCGATGGCCGGCGACAGTCCTTCGATCAGGTCCACATCGGGCTTGTCCATCAATTGCAAAAACTGCCGTGCGTAGGCCGAGAGGCTTTCCACGTAGCGGCGCTGGCCCTCGGCGTACAGCGTGTCAAACGCCAGGCTCGATTTGCCCGAGCCTGAGAGGCCGGTGATCACCACCAGCGCGTGTTTCGGCAGGTCGAGATCGATGTTCTTCAGGTTGTGGGTGCGCGCGCCGCGCACCGAGAGAGTGGCGTTGGCGCGGGCGGCGGCCTGGGCCGCTCGACTGACCTCTGGGACGGGCGGAGACGGCAAGGCGGGAGAGAGCAACGGGGACATCACAACAAATCGCCGGCATCACCGGCGCCAAAAAGGCAACCCAACATGATAAAGCGCGCGCCAGCAAGCTGCCGCGCTGGCCCGCCGGGCCACCCGCAAGCACCGATGCCTCGCGCACAATATGCGACTCCTTTGTGCTTGTCTGTGCCGCTCCTGTGTCTGCCCTGAATCCCGCGCCCTCCGCTGCTTCCTCCTCAAGCGCCTCCGCTGCCCTCAGCGCTAGCGCGCGCATGACGCCGGGCGAGCGGCGCGCCAGTTTGTCGCTGGCCTCGATCTACGCGCTGCGCATGCTGGGCCTGTTCCTGGTGCTGCCGGTGTTTGTGCTGGAGGCGCACAACTACCCCGGCGGCGACAACCCGGCGCTGGTCGGGCTGGCCATGGGCATCTACGGCCTGACCCAGGCGATGCTGCAAATACCGTTTGGCCTGGCCTCAGACCGGCTGGGCCGCAAGCCGGTGATCCTGGCGGGGCTGGCGCTGTTTGCGATCGGCAGCATGGTGGCGGCCTGGGCGCCGAGCCTGGCCTGGCTGGTGGTGGGGCGGGCCTTGCAGGGCGCAGGCGCCATCTCAGCGGCGGTCACCGCGCTGCTGGCCGACCTCACGCGCGACCAGGTGCGCACCAAATCCATGGCCTTGATCGGCATCAGCATCGCGCTGATGTTTGCGCTCTCGCTGGTGATGGCACCAGCGCTGGTGCCTCACATTGGGCTGGCTGGTCTGTTCTGGATCACCTGCGCGCTGGCACTCACGGGCATGGCGGTGGTGGTGTGGGTGGTACCGCCAGAGCCAGCGCAGCATGTGGTGACCAGCCGCGCCGGTTTGCGCGAGGTGCTGGCCAATGCCGAGCTGCTGCGGGTGAACCTGGGCGTGTTTGTGCTGCACGCGGTGCAGATCGCGATGTGGATGTCGGTGCCAGCGCTGCTGCGCGAGGCGGGTGTGGCAACCGCGCAGCAGTGGCATGTGTACCTGCCGGCGGTGGCGGGCTCGCTGCTGGTGATGGGCGGGCTGTTGTTCCGGCTGGAGCGCAAGGGGTATTTCCGCGCGGTGTACCTGGGCACGGTGGCGCTGATTGCGCTGGTGCAACTGGGCTTTGTGGCCAGCCTGGGCACGCCCAGCGTGTGGGTGGTGGGTCTGCTGCTGGGGCTGTATTTTCTGGGCTTTAACACCCAGGAGGCCAGCCAGCCCAGCTTGGTTTCGCGCCTGGCCTTGCCGCGCCAGCGCGGTGCGGCGCTCGGTGTTTACAACACGCTCATGTCGCTCGGCATTTTTGCGGGTGGCACCGTGGGCGGCCTGGTGCTCAAGGCCTGGGGCAGCCACGGCATTTTTCTGCTCAGCGCGGCGCTCATGGCCGTGTGGCTGGTGCTGGCCTGGCCCATGCAGTCAGCCGCTGCGCCAGACTGATGCCGCCGCCACTGGGGGCGGCGAGCAAGCAACCGCTCAGCGATCGCCTGCGGGCGCGGTCGGCGGCGCGGGTGGCACGTCGCCTTTGGCGGCTGGCGTCTCGCCCTGGGCGGGTGGTGTTGGCGGTGGCTGGTCCATGCGCTTGGCGGACGCAACGGCGGCTTGCGCCGCGTTGATCATGAGCCCCGAGAGCGTGGCGTAAAGCGGGCGGCTGATCAGGCGCGAGATCAAACTGGCCAGCATGGCCGCAGCCATCAGGCTGAGCACCATGGCGCGGCCGTCCACCATTTCCATCACGATGATGAACGAGGTCAGCGGCGCCTGGGTGGTGGCGGCCAGAAAGCTCGCCATGCCCAGTGCAATCAAAATCGGCGCCAGCTGGCGCGCGTCTTCACCGAGAAAGAGCTGCGCCACGTCGTTGCCTACGCTGGCGCCGATGGACAGCGAGGGCGCAAAAATGCCCGCCGGCACGCCGCTCCAGGCGGTGAGCCAGGTGGCGACCAGCTTGAGCAGGGTGTAGACGCGGGAGATCTCGGCGTTGCCCGCCAGCATGTCTTTGACCTCGGTGGCGCCAGCGCCAAACGTGGCACCGCCCGTCACCATGCCAATCACCGCCACCGCCAGCCCGACGCCGGCCGCAAAGCGCACCGGGTAAGCGCGGCGGTAGGCACTCAGGCGGTCTGGCGTGCCCTCAATGGAGGCCGCCAGCAGGCGAGAAAACAACCCGCCGAGCACGCCACACAGCAAAGCCACCAGCACACCGGGGAAGAACACACCCCAGCTCAAGCGCGGCACCGCGATCGAGCCAAAGTAGGTCAGGTTGCCAAAGAAGGAAATGCTCACCAGGCCCGCCAGCACGATGGCCGAAATGATGACGCCGTT
>JBLIJY010000282.1:0-3781 GCA_047636095.1 Hydrogenophaga sp.
GGCGGTATGGCGCGGCGCATCGCGTTGGCGCGCGCCATCGCGCTGGACCCCGAACTCATCATGTACGACGAGCCGTTCGCTGGCCTGGATCTGGTGTCCATGGGGGTGGCGGCCAAACTTATCCGCACCCTGACCGACGTCACCGGCGCCACCGCGCTGCTGATTTCGCACGATGTGCCGCAGTGCATGGCCATCAGCGACTGGGTGGTGCTCATGGCCAACGGCGGTCGGGTGGTGGCCCAGGGCACGCCAGCTGAGCTGATGGCCAGCGACGACCCTGAGGTGCGCCAGTTCGTGCGTGGCGAGCCCGACGGTCCCATCAAATTCCACTATCCCGCGCCACCGGTGGCCGAAGACTTTGGCCTGGAGCGTTCGGCATGAACGCGTTGCAACGCTTGGGCCGCTTCAGCCTCGACTTGCTGGCCCGCTGGGGCCATGGCGCCCTCTTTTTTCTGGAGCTGTTGCAAGCGGTGCCGGCCTCGCTGCGCCGCTTTGGGCTGGTGGTCACCCAGATCCACGCCATCGGCAACCGCTCGCTGGTCATCATCCTGGCCTCGGGCTTGGCGGTGGGCTTCGTGCTGGCGCTGCAAATGTATTACGCGCTGTCCACCTATGGCGCGGCCGAATCCCTGGGCCTGATCGTCAACCTTTCGCTGGTGCGCGAGCTGGGGCCGGTGGTCACCGCCTTGCTGTTTGCAGGCCGCGCTGGCACCTCGCTCACCGCCGAGATTGGTCTTATGAAGGCCGGCGAGCAGATCGCAGCGATGGAGCTGATGGCGATCGACCCGCGCGCGCGCGTGCTGGCGCCGCGCTTCCTGGCCGGCATTCTGTGCATGCCCTTGCTGGCCGCGATGTTCTCGGCGGTCGGTATCTTGGGCGCCTATGTGGTGGCGGTGCAGCTGATCGGCATCGATGCTGGCAACTTCTGGTCCATCCAGCAAAGCGGCGTCGATGTCTGGCGCGATGTGGGCAACGGCGTGGCCAAAAGCATGGTGTTTGGCGTCATCTGCACCGCCGTGGCGCTCTACCAAGGTTACGAGACCGAGGCCACCCCCGAGGGCGTGGCCTACGCCACCACCCGCACCGTGGTGACCGCTTCCCTGGGCGTGCTGGCGATGGACTTCATCCTCACCGCCCTGATGTTCTCCACCCCCTGAATCCCTTTTGGAGCACACATGAGCAAGAAAACCACAGAAGTGATGGTTGGCCTTTTCGTTGTTTTGGGCGCGATGGCGCTGCTGTTTCTGGCCCTGAAAGCGGCCAATCTCACCACCTTCACCGGCGGGGGCAACACCTACACGGTGCAGGCCCGCTTTGACAACATTGGCGGCCTCAAGGCGCGCGCGCCCGTCCGCTCGGCGGGTGTGACGGTGGGCCGTATCACCGGCATCGCGTTGGATCACGTCACCTTTCAGGGCGTGGTGACCATGGACCTCAACGCCGATGTGGCGTTCCCCAAGGATTCCTCTGCCAAAATTTTGACGTCGGGTTTGCTGGGTGACCAGTACATCGGGCTGGTGCCCGGTGGTTCCGAGCAAAACCTCGTCGCCGGTGACGTGATCACCCAGACCCAGTCGGCCATCGTCTTGGAAAACCTGATCGGGCAGTTTCTGTTCAGCCGCGCGGCAGATGCTGGCTCGGGTGGTAGCGAGTAAGACCTGCGCGCGGCGGCCCTTGGGCGCGGGTATCCGTGCGCCCGGTAGCCCACCCGCTGGCGCGGCACAATCCAGTTCTGTTTTTCAGGGGAATTCGATGCTATTGACGTTTTGTTGGCGCAAGCTGCTCGCTGCGCTGCTGCTTGGTGGTTTGCTCAGCGGTTGCGCGACCGGACCCAACGCCGATCCCAGAGACCCGATCGAGCCTTTCAACCGGGGCGTCTCCCGTTTCAACGACGAGATCGACAACGCGCTGCTGAAACCCGTGGCCACCGTCTACCGCGACGTGACACCCGACCCGGTGCGCACCGGCGTGAGCAACTTCTTTGGCAACCTGCGTGATGTGTGGTCGGCCATCAACGCCACCTTGCAACTGCGCCCCCGCGAAGCGACTGAAAACGCCCTTCGCTTTGGTGTCAATACCGTGTTTGGCCTCGGTGGGGTGCTGGATGTCGCGTCCGAGATGGGTATTGACCGCACCCCGCTCGATTTTGGCCAGACCCTGGGACGCTGGGGCATTCCATCGGGCCCCTATCTTGTGCTGCCGCTTTTTGGACCGTCTTCTGTGCGCGACGCAGCAGGTTTCAGTGTGGAGGCCCGTGGCGACTTGGTGGGCAACTTGGACCGCATCCCCACCCGCAACTCGCTCACCGCCTTGCGCATCGTGGACACCCGCGCCAACTTGCTGCGCGCCACCTCCATGCTCGAAGGCGCCGCGCTCGATAAATACAGCTTCACCCGCGATTTCTATCTGCAGCGTCGCCAGAACCAGATCGAATCCCTGATTGACCTGGGCATCGGCTTGCCGCCCGTTCAAAACACAGAAAGCAGCAAATGAACACCGCAACTTCACGTTGGCGCCCGATGCTGGCGGGAACCGGCCGCAGCGCGGCATCTCCAAATGGGCAAGCCGTGCGAATGGGCGCGGCATCCAGGGTCCTGGCGACCCAGAAAGGCAACTCATGTTGAATCGACGTTCCTGGCTGGGCAGCTTGCTGCTGTCTGCCGCGGCCCTGCTGGCCTTTTCCGTGCACGCGGCTGAAGAGGCGCCTGAGGTGCTGGTCAAACGCATCTCTGACGAGGTGATGGCAGTGATTCAGGCCGACCCGGCCATCCAGGCGGGCGACATCAACCGCATCGTGACCTTGGTCGACACCAAGATCATGCCCAACGTGAACTTCTCACGCATGACCTCCTCGGCGGTGGGTCGTTTCTGGCGCCAAGCCACACCCGCGCAGCAGAAGCAACTGCAGGATGAGTTCAAAACCCTGCTGGTGCGCACCTACTCGGGTGCGCTCGGTGAGGTGAAGGACCAAACGGTGAGTTTCAAGCCTCTGCGTGCGCGCGCCGAAGACACCGAGGTGGTGGTGCGCTCTGAGGTGCGTGGTCGTGGTGAACCGGTGCAGCTCGACTACCGGCTGGAAAAAACGCCCAGTGGCTGGAAGATTTACGACCTGAACGTGCTCGGTGTCTGGCTGGTGGAAACCTACCGCACCCAGTTCGCACAGGAGATCAACGCCAAGGGCATTGATGGGCTGATCGAGACCCTGAGCCAGCGCAACAAGAGCAACAACACGGCCAAGGCCAGTTGATTGCCTATGAACGCCGTTGCTGATGCGCTCCCAACATTGGCTCTGCCTGAGCAACTGACGATGCAGAGCGCTGCCCAGGCGCTGGGTGCGCTTAAACGCGAATTGAGCAGCCTGACCGGGCCTGCGCTGGCGATTGACGCGCAGCGCCTGCGCGTCTTTGACAGTTCGGCGGTGGCGGTGCTGCTGGAGCTGCGGCGGGAGCTACAGGCTGATGGCCGCTCGCTGAGCCTGCGCCATCCGCCGCAGCGTTTGAGTGAGCTCGTGTCGCTCTACGGCGTGAGCGAGTTGCTGCCAACCTGATGTGACGCCAAGGCCGCGCGCATCCTGCGGGCGGTGTGAACGGCTTAAAATAGTGGGTCGGTCTGGCGTTCGAGGATGTTCCCTGCGCACCGACCGCTCTCCGGGGTTTGCCCCCATCGCCATGCCCGCCGTTTCCTTTCAGCACGTCTCCAAAAGTTTTCCCACCAAGCGCGGTGAGATCCACGCACTGCGCGATGTGTCGCTGGACATCGAAGCAGGGGAATTCTTTGGCCT
>JBLIJY010000283.1:0-3773 GCA_047636095.1 Hydrogenophaga sp.
CAGGTTCATGGTGCCTGCACTGCGCTCATCTGCGCGACGATGCTGCTGGTGCGGCGCACCAGATACGCCGAACCTTGGCGCGTCTCAAAAAATTTGGGGCTGGGCAGCATCACCGCCAGCCGTGCAGCCTCGTTGGGGCTGAGCTTGGCGGCTGACTTGTTGAAGTAACGCTGGGCGGCGGCCTCGGCGCCAAAAACGCCTTCGCCCCATTCCACGCTGTTGAGATAGATCTCCAGGATGCGCTGCTTGGAAAGCAGAGCCTCTAGCATGAGCGTGAGCACCAGCTCCTGGCCCTTGCGCAACAGGTTGCGCTCGCCCGAGAGCAGCAGGTTCTTGGCCAGTTGCTGGGTGATGGTGGATCCACCGGAAATTTTGGGTGGCTTGATCGCCTTGACTGCTGCCTCGGCCGCCTCAGGCTTCTTGGCCAATCGGCGCTCGATCTGCTCGGCGCGCTTGTCGGCCTGCGCCTGGCGCCGCTCGTTTTTCTGTCGGGCCGACTGAATGGCGTCCCAGTCGACCCCACCGTGGTCGGTAAAGCTGGCGTCTTCAGCGGCCATCACCGCGCGCTTCAGGTGGGGACTGATCTGATCGTAGTCCACCCACTGGGACGAGAAGCGCCAAGGCTTGTCGCTGCCCAGGCTTTGCGTGGCCACGCGCCAGGCTTCGGAGCGCATGAAGGCGGTGCTTTGCGGATCGACCACCGCCATCAGCGCGATGCGGCCCACAAAGAAAACCTGCAAGGCCACTGCTGCAAACAGCATCCAGAGCAGCCAGCGGCCAAAGGCTCTCATGGACCCGTCATCTGGGTTTGCAGCGTCGCGTCGCGGGTGAAGCGAAAGCGCGAGACCACCACGATCTGGTCGGCTTGGCGGCGCATCGCGTCGCTGAAGCGGTTGTAGTTCATGCTGCTGACAATCGCTTGCGCGCGCCGGTCCAGCACTGGCTGGCCAGACGATTGCACCACCTCGGTCTGCAGCACCTCGCCAGTGAAATTCACCGTGATGACCATGGTGAGCTCCCCATAGAGCTTGCGCCCAGCGGCCTCGGGGAAGTTGCTGGTGCCGCGTGCTTCGATCTTGCGGCGCAGGTCGTCGTAGTAAATCGCGTAAACCGCTTCGCGCGTGGCCGGGCTGATGTAGCGTTTTTTGGGCCGGGCATTCTCTTCGTTGATGCGCTTTTCGATCTCGGCCAGGATCTTCACCAGCGCCTGGCGCTGTGCTTCGCGCTCGGCCGATTGCTGGCTCGGGTTGAACGATTCGATCTCGGGCGGCGGCATGTTGGCGAGTTGCTTGCGCACTTGCGCGAGCAACAGGTTTTGCTGTGCCTTGAGCGCCTCGATCTGGCGCTCGTCTTCCTCGGTGGTGTTGCCAATCCGCGCCACCGCGCTGGGCGGCAGCGGCGAGGTGGCGCGGCCCTTTTCTGCTTCGCCACCACCAGCCAGCGACGCCTGGGCAATCGCCATGGCTTTGTCGGGCTGCTCGTTGCTCCGTGCGTTGACCAGAATCACCTCCAGCGGCGTGTCCTGAATCACGCGGTTGAAGCCCTCGGGGCCCACGAAGCGCACCGTGAGCAGCGCGGCGTGAAACACGAGCGACAGACCCAGCGCGATTTGCAGCGTGCTGAGCGTCTTCAGGTGGGCAAGGAGGGGGTTCACGGAGGCCATTGTTCCTGCGAGGGTGAGCGCTTTCAGCCGGTGGTGGTGGGTTGGTCGGGCGCTGTGGCGGGGGCGGTGGGCGGTTCGCTGCCGTTGTCGTCCAGATCGATGGCCAGCGCCAGCGGGCTCGCCAGGCTGTCCTCGTCCTCGTCTTCGGTCTCACCACCGTCGGTTTCACTGTCTTGCACCGGCCCGTCCAGGCGCTCGATCACCGTACCTGAGATATCCAGCGTGATGTCGTCGATCTCGCCCAGGCGCACCCGCACATGGGCGCCGCGCGGCAGGCCCTCGGTGCCCAGCACCGGCAGCACCAGCGGCAGGCCGTCGGCGCGCACCAGGTTCTCCTTGAACAGGGTGGCGGTGATTTCGGTGATACCCGCTTGCGTCAGGTGCCTGAGCGTCCAGTAACGCTCCATGCCGTTCTGGAAGCCGTTGTAGGCGCTGTAGGCCGCATCGAAACTGGTGACCACCGCGAACAAAGTGGTGTCTTTGGGTTTGAACGGCGCAGCCAGCGCAGCGGTTTTGCCGTGGCGCACACAGGCAATGATCTGCCACTGGTTGACCAGATCCACATAGCGGCGCAGCGGCGAGGTGCTCCAGGCGTAGGCTGGCACGCCAATGCCGGCATGCGGCTGCGCCTTGGTGCCCATGCGCACTTTCACACCCGGCGCCAGGCTGGCCTGGCTGCGGTAGATGCCAGGCACGCCATGCGAGGCGAGCCACTGGCCCCAGGTGCTGTTGGCCAAAATCATCGCCTCGGCCACCATCAGGTCCAGCGGCGCGCCACGCTGGCGGGTGGTGATCACCACCGTTTCGCTGCCATCGGGCTCCTCGCCGACAACGCCTTGCAGGCGAAAGCTGTAGTCGGGCCGGTTGATGGTCTCTGGCTTGCCGCGCACCACCATGCGCTGCGCCTTGAGGTGGTTGGCCAGGCGCAGCAGAAAGGCGAGCTGCGGTTGCAGCGCTTCGATCTCGGCCGGCACCGGCTCGGTCGCTGCCTCGCCCTCCAGCCAGGCTTCGGTGATGACCGCATCCAGCTGGTCGTGGCGCAGGTTCTGGGCGATGGGTACCCGCTCCAGCGCGGTGCGGCTCTCAAGGACAGCCAGCGTGGTCTCATCAAGCGTGACGTACAGCGAGACGGCGGGGCAATCGCGCCCAGCCATCAGGGTGTAGGTCTGCACCACCTCGTCGGGCAGCATGGTGATCTTGTGGCCCGGCATGTAAACGGTGGACATGCGCGCACGCGCCACGCTGTCGATCGCGCCCTCGGGCTGGATCGCCAGGCCGGGCGCGGCGATGTGGATGCCCAGCGTCACGGTGCCACTGCCCAGGCCTTGCAGCGACAGCGCATCGTCGATCTCGGTGGTGTGCGAGTCGTCGATCGAGAAGGCTTGCACCGGCGCCAGCGGCAGCTCGTCGGTGATGGCGGGCGCTTGCAATGCGGGAAAACCTGTGCCCTTGGGGAACTGGTCGAACAAAAAGCGCTGCCAGTGGAACTGGTAAGCGCTGGTGATGGCGCCCGCGCGCTCCAGCAACACCAGCGGCGCGGTGTGGCTGCTGTGCGCGGCAGCCACCACCGCCTTGTATTCAGGCGCGTTTTTGTCGGGCCGAAACAGAATCTTGTAGAGCTGCTCCCGCACGGGCGCGGGGCAAACGCCTGCCACCAGCTCGGCTGTCCAGGCCTCGATCTGCGCTTGTACCTGTTGCTTCTTCTCGATCGCGGCCAGCGCCAGCGCCAGGATCTCGGCTGGCGCTTTCTTGTAGTGGCCCTTGCCCGCGCGGCGGAAATAGTGGGGCGCGCCTTGCAGACAGAGCAAGGCGGCCACCTGCTCGGTGGTGCTGGCCTTGTCGCTGAAGTACTCGCGCGCCAGATCGGCGAAACCGAACTCGTCCTCTGGCGCAAATTCGTAGGCCAGTTCCAGCTCCATGCTCGCGGCCAGCGCGGTGGCGGCCTGCATCAGCTCGGCTGGCGCGGGTTTCTCGAAGCGCAACAGGGCATTGGCGCTCTTGACCTTGACCCGCTTGCCCGAATCGAGCTCCACCTGCAAGGAGTTTTCGGCTTCGGAGAGAAGGCGACCGGTCAGCAGTTTGCCGGCATCGTCGAACAGAATGTGCATGG
>JBLIJY010000284.1:0-3751 GCA_047636095.1 Hydrogenophaga sp.
TGAGCTGCGGGCGGCGTCTCACGCCAGCGGCGCGGGTGCGGCTGGTGTTTGGCCCTGGCATCGCCACGCCCAACGGGGTGGTGAGCCGCCAGGCGCAAACCCGCTTGTTCGATGTGCGCGAGCCGTTCTCGCTTGAATTTGCCTGCCAGCGAGAAAACGCCCAGGCCGACTGCCTGCCGCTGCGCGCGATGGAACTGCGCTTGAGCGCCCCGGTGGCGCGCGAGCTGGCGCTGGCGATCCGGCTGGAGCCGCAGGCGGGCGGCGCGCCGGTCGCCGCGCGGCTCTTTGAACACGATCGGGATGCCAGTCATGTGGACGCGGTGCGCTTTGCCGCCCCGTTTCCTGAGAATGCGCGCTACCGCATCGCCTTGCCCCCAGGTTTTGCCGACGACGCCGGTCGCGCGCCCGACAACGCGGCGGCCTTCCCGCTGGCCGTGGCCACTGGCCCGATGCCGCCGCTGGCGAAATTCGCCGCTTCACCGTTTGGTGTGATCGAACGCCTCGCCGAGCCCGATGGGCAGGCCTTGCTGCCGGTGACGCTGCGCCGGGTGGAGACCGATTTGCCGCTGCAAAGCCTGGCGGTGGGCGAGGTGAGCACGCTGGCGCTGCGCAGCGACGCCGACATCATTCGCTGGCTGGGCCGGCTGCAACTGTTCGAGCGCGGGGAGATCGAGCGCGAGCAAGCGCAGGCGCTCGCGCGCACGCCGCTGCCGAAGGCGTTGGCAGGCGAAGACAAAGGCTGGGTCCCAACGCGCATGGTCTCGCTGCTGCAAGGCCTCACAGCGGCGCGCCAGCTCAGCCTGCCGCCCGCCGCTGGCGGCGAGCCGCGGCCGTTTGAGGTGGTGGGCATCCCGCTGCCGCCTGGCTTTCATGTGCTGGAAATCGCGTCGCCCGCGCTGGGCCAAGCGCTGCTCGACCCGGCCCACGGCGCGGATCGCAAGATGTACGTGCGCAGCTCGGCGCTGGTGACCAACCTGGGCGTGCATTTCAAGCGCGGGCGCGACAACGCACTGGTCTGGGTGACCACGCTGGAGACCGGGCGGCCAGTGGCTGGCGCCACGGTTCAAGTGTCCGACTGCACCGGCAAAGCGCTGGCAGGCGCCACCAGCGACCAAGACGGCTTGGCGCGCTTCGATGCCGCCTTGCCCGACGCAGCAGCCTGCGACAACATGGGCGAGGGCAGTCGCTCGTATTTCGTGAGCGCGCGCGCCACCGGTGCCGATGGCGTGGCCGATCTCGCCTTTGTCTGGAGCCACTGGGACCGGGGCATCGAGGCCTGGCGTTTCAACCTGCCCACCAGCGACCGGCGCCAGAGCGACGAGCGCGCCCACACGGTGCTCGACCGCAACCTGCTGCGTGCGGGCGAGAAGCTGTCGATGAAGCACCTGATTCGCGTCGAGACGCGCCAGGGCCTGGCGCTGCCCGAGCGCACGCCCGAGGTGCTGGTCATCACCCACGAGGGCAGCGGGCAGGAGACGCGGTTGCCGCTGGCCTGGCGCCAGACCCGCAGCGCCGGCCTGGTGGCCATCAGCGAGTGGCAGGTGCCGCCAGCGGCCAAGCTGGGCCGTTACCGGTTGGCCATGGAGCGCAAAGGCAACGGGGGCGGCGAGGGCACCGAGTCGTTCGACAGTGGCAGTTTCCGGGTCGAGGAATTCCGTCTGCCGGTGTTCGAGGGCCGGTTGAGCACGGCAGGCACCAGCGCAGGCACCACCACAGGCCCGCAGCCGCTGATCGCGAGCACGTCGGTACCGGTGAACCTGCAGGTGAGTTACCTGGCGGGCGGGCCGGCAGCGAAACTGCGCACCCAGGTCTCGGCGCTGTTGCGCGACAAATACCTGCAGTTCAGCGGCTATGAAGCCTTTCGCTTCGACGCGCCACGCGCCACCGAGGCGCCTGGCCAGGCCGGCGATGTGTTCGCCGACGAGGAAAACAACGAAAGTCCCAGCGACGCCCCCAGGCTGGTGGCCGACAAACTGGCGCTCACGCTGGACGCGCAAGGCCAGGGCAGCACCGTCATCGACAGCCTGCCGACCAGTACCCAGCCGCAGGAGCTGGTGATCGAGGCCAGCTACGCCGACCCCAACGGCGAGGTGCAGACGCTGCGCCAGGTCAGCCCGCTCTGGCCGGCGGCGGTGATCGCCGGCATCCGCGCAGAAGACTGGGTGGCCACTGGCAAAGACGTGGCGCTGACCGCATTGGCTCTTGGGCTGGACGGCAAGCCACAACGCGGCGTGAAGCTCAGCGTGCGCGCGCAATCGCGCACGGTGATCAGCACCAGGAAGCGAATGGTCGGCGGCTTCTACACCTACGACAACCGAACCGAGGTGCGCGACCTGGGCGAGGTCTGCGCGGGCAGCAGCGACGCCACCGGGCAATTGCGCTGCACCACCCGCCTGCAGCAGGCGGGCGAAGTCGAGCTGATCGTGACCGCCACCGACAGCGCCGGGCGCAGCCACCAGAGCGCCGCCTCGGTGTACGTGACGCGCCAGGGCGAAATCTGGTTTGGCGGCGACGACCACGACCGCATGGAAATCGTGGCCGAGCAGAAAGACCTGCAGCCGGGCGACACCGCGCGGCTGCAGGTGCGCATGCCGTTTCGCTCGGCCACCGCGCTGGTGGCGATCGAACGCGAGGGCGTGATGGAGACACGGGTGGTGAAGCTCAGCGGCCAGAACCCGACCATCGAACTGAAGGTGGACGAGAGCTGGGGGCCGAATGTGTACGTGAGCGTGCTCGCGTTGCGCGGGCGCATCCGCGAGGTGCCGTGGTACAGCTTCTTCACCTGGGGCTTCAAGGCCCCGCGCGAATGGTGGACCGCGTTCTGGGTTGACGGGCGCGAGATCGTGGCCCCCACCGCGCTGATCGACCTGAGCAAACCGGCCTACCGCCTGGGCGTGGCCGAGCTGCGGGTGGGCGTGAAGGCGCACCAGATCAACGTCGCGCTCACGCCCGATCAACCCAGCTACCAGGTGCGGGACACCGCCACCGTGCGGGTGAAAGCCACCCTGCCCAACGGCCAGCCTGCTGCCCACGCCGAGCTCACGCTGGCGGTGGTCGACCAGGCCCTGCTCGAACTCAGTCCCAACCCGAGCTGGCAGCTGCTCGATGCGATGTACCAGCGCCGGCCCTGGGGTGTCCAGACGGCGACAGCGCAGATGGAAATCATTGGCCGGCGCCACTACGGCCGCAAGGCGGTTCCCGCCGGTGGCGGTGGTGGGCGCAGCGCCACGCGCGAGCTGTTCGACACGCTGCTGCTGTGGCAGCCCAGCGTGGTGCTCGACGAGAAGGGCGAGGCGCTGGTGAAGGTGCCGCTCAACGACAGCATCACCCGCTTCGAGGCGGTGGCGGTGGTGGAGAGCAGCCTCACGTCGTTTGGCACCGGCCGCACCGAGCTGCGCACCGCGCAAGACCTGCAAATCATCAGCGGCCTACCGCCGCTGGTGCGCGAGGGCGATCCGTTTCGCGCCCAGTTCACGCTGCGCAACACCACGGCGCAGCCGATGCAGCTCGCGGTGAGTGCGCGCGCCACCGGCCTGGAACTGGCGGCGCAGTCGATCGCGCTGGCAGCGGGCGCGTCGCAGGAAATCTTCTGGGACACGACCGCGCCGGTACCGCTGGGCCAGGGCCGCTTGCAGGCGCTGCTGTGGGCGGTGAGCGCCCAGGACAGCCGCTCAGGCGCCAGCGATGCGATCCAGATCGCCCAGCGCATCGTGCCGGCGGTGCCGCTGGCGGTGCAGCAGGCCACGCTGGT
>JBLIJY010000285.1:0-3722 GCA_047636095.1 Hydrogenophaga sp.
GAACTGGCTGGCTGCGCGGTAGGCGATGTCGAGGTGCTCGCGATCGACGATGTTCACCGTCACGCCCTTGCCTTGGTTGCCGTCACGCGGTTTGACCACCACCGGCAGGCCAATCTCCTGCGCCACCACCCAGGCCTCGTCGGCGCTGTCCACCGGTCGGCCCCAGGGAACGGGCACGCCAGCGGCTCGCAGCAGCTGCTTGGTGAGCTCTTTGTCCTGCGCGATGCTCTCGGCCACCGCGCTGGTGCCGTCGACCTCGGCAGCCCAGATGCGGCGTTGTTTGGCGCCCCAGCCAAACTGCACCAGCGAGCCTTGCGTCAGGCGGCGAAACGGAATGCCCCGGGCCAGCGCGGCGCTCACGATGGCACCGGTCGATGGGCCCATGCGAATGTCTTCATCGAGCTCGCGCAACTCGGCCAGCACCGCGTCCACATCGAACGGCTGGGGCTCGGGCGCGCGCACTGCGGCGATCAGGCGCTCGGCGGCGTCGAACGCGGCACGCCCGACCGCCTCTTCGGTGTACTCCACCACCACCTGGTAGGTGCCCGGCTCCACCGTTTCGGTGCAGCGCGCGAAGCTCACCGGGCAACCGGCCTGCGCTTGCAAGGCCAGCGCCACGCGCTTGAGCGCATGCGCCAGCGACAGCCCGTCGGCGGGGCGCTGCCAGGGGCCAAGTTGGGGAAATCGCTCGCGCAGGGCGGCTTCGAATTCGGGCTGGTCGTCAATCGACGTTTCCTCGGGCTCGCAGCGCACGATCGCCTCAATGGCAGTCTGGCGGGTCCAGAGGTTGGGGCCGCGCAGCGCCCGGATGCGGAAAATGTCCATGACTAAGAGGTGTCCAGTGAATGAAATGGCGTGCCGCAATCAAGGCTGCGGCAAGCTGTCGAAATGCTCCAGTCCGGCCGCTATCAGCTCGGGGGCAAGGCCGCTGGCCCAGGCGGCCGCGGCCGCCGCACACAGCGCCAGGGCGTCGTCGCCTGCCACCAGCACCGGCCGCGCAGAAGCCTTTGTTGCGCCCGCCTCGATCAGGCACACCGTGCCGTCGCTCCAGCGAACGATGCGATTGCCAGGTGCGCTCTGGGGAATGGCGCCCGTGCCGTACCAGACACAGTCGCCGTCACAGAACCGCGCCAGCTCAGCCACTGCCGCGTCGTCGGCGTTGAGCACACAGGCGCCCGCATCGAGCACCACATCGACTTGGGTACGCAGCACACGGGGCATGTCTTGCTCGCCGTGAACATCGTGGTGGGCCAGGCCTTCCCAGCCACCGAGATCGGTCACCACACCCACCAGGCAGCGGTCGTACGGCAGACCGTGGTCCAGAATTTGCGCCGGCGTGCTTTGCACCACCAGGGCCTGAATGTCGCGGTTCATCAGCAGGCGCTGGCACTGCGCCCCATATTGCCGCTCAGCGTCTTCGGTGCGGCGCTGGCCGATCCAGATGCCGTCCTGGCAGGCGAGACCCACGGGGCCCACCGACGCATTCGCCAGCCCAAGCAGAAACGCAATGGCGCGCGCCACCATGCCGGTGTGGCACGTGCCAGCCACACCCACCAGCGGAATGCGGCCAGCATTGACCTGTTGCGGGTCGAACAGCATGTCCACAATCGCCTCGCCCACCGGACGCGGCTGGCCGATGGCGGGCTTCAGATGCATCAGCAAACCCGGCCCTGCATTCACCTCCACCACCGCGCCACCCTGCGCTTGAAGCGGGCGGCCGATGTCTTGGCAGACCACATCCACGCCAGCCACATCCAGCCCGACCACCCGTGCGGCAAGTGTCACGCTGTAGGCCACTTCGGGATGGACCTCGTCGGTGCAGTCGATCGCCACATTGCCGTTGCGCTGCACCAGCACCCGTCGGCCCTCGGGCACCACGTCGTGCGGATCAAACCCTTGGCGCTTGAGATCAAGCACGATCACCGGGTCTTCGCTGATCTCCAAACGGTTGAGGGGAAAGGCTTCGGTGGTGCCCCGGCGCGGGTCGCTGTTGATCTGCTCGTCGATCAGCGCCAGCACCGTGGAGCGCCCGTTGCCGACCACCTCGGCGATTTCGCCACGCGCCGCAGCCACCACCCGCCCGCCCACCACCAGCAAGCGGTGCTCGTGACCGGCGATGTTGCGCTCGACAAGCACCTCAGAACCCTCGGCGTCGGCCACACCAAAAGCGGCTTCGATGTCGGCCTGGGTGGACAGATCCAGCGTGACACCGCGGCCGTGGTTGCCGTCGCTGGGTTTGACCACCACCGGCAGGCCAATGTCTTGCGCGGCCTCCCACGCGTCTGTCGGGCTGGTGACCACCTGGCCCTCGGGCACCGGCACGCCGCAGGCGCGCAGCAGGGTTTTGGTGAGGTCCTTGTCGCTGGCGATGCCCTCGGCAATGGCGCTGGTGAACTCGGTCTCAGCCGTCCAGATACGGCGCTGGTGCGTGCCGTGGCCCAGCTGCACAAGGTTGCCGTCGTTCAGGCGCAGGTGGGGAATGCCGCGCGCGGTGGCTGCCGCCACGATGGCTGCGGTCGACGGCCCCAGCCAAGTCGACTCCACCACAGCTTGCAATTCGGCCGTGGCCTGGCGCACGTCAAACGTCTGCTCATGGAGTGCCGCATGCAACAGTGCCAGGCCTTGCTGCAAAGCGGCCTCACCTGTGGCCCGGTTGCGGGCACGAAACACCATGCGGTAAACGCCTGACTGGGAGGTGCTGCGCGTCTGGCCAAAGCCGGTGGGCATGCCGGCGAGGTTGAGCAGCTCAATCACGCAGTGTTCCAGCACGTGGCCCATCCACGTGCCGTCGCGCAGGCGCTCGATGAAGCCGCCCTCTTCGCCCACGCCGCAGTGGTGTGCCTGCAAGCCCGGTATCAGCGTGAGCAAACGGTCGGTGAAACCGGGCAGGGTGTTGGAGGGATGCTGCTCCAACTCCCCCAGGTCAATCCAGACTTCCATGGCGGAGCGGTAGGTCCAGCAATTGGGACCTGCGAGAAAGCGGTGGCGCAGCACGTTCAAGGCAAGAGGCATCAACTTCATAGGGCTTGGATCTGAAAACACAAAAGACGGGTTCTGGCCCGGCCTTGGGAGCGCTGTTGCAAGGGGCTGCGTCACCCTGCGACCGCAGTTGGCGCACATTGGATACACACAGACATTTTCTATCGGAATCCTGATCGGGGACTGAACAGTTGATCGATGTTTGCACATAAATGTCACCCATCGGACCTCCTTGAGCGAGTGCCAACATGGCGCACAATCTCGCTGCCATGACGACTGCCACCGACCCTGCCCACCGCAACCCGGTCGGTGATCTCCCGCCCCAAGTCCCCGGCGCCTCCGTGCTCGCGCGCCTGACGACCGATCTCGATGAGCGCGGCCGATTCGCCGCCGGCCAGCTGCTGCTGACCGCAACGCACCTCTGGCACACGCATCCAGAGCAAGGCTGGCGATCAACCGCCGTGGCACCCGGACTGGTGCTGCGCCACACCGATCTCTCGGGCGTGGCCACGCTCGATCTGGTGGACACCAACGGTCTGCTCAGGCGCTGGCGTTTCACACTGGCGCACAACGCCGCCGCGCTGCGCCTGGTGCAGGCGTTTGAGCAGGCTCTCACGGCCTGCGGCAACCTGCGCCCGCCAGACGCCGACGATGTCGCGCACTGTCCGGTTTGCCAGTCCTTGATACCGGCCGATGCCGATGCCTGCTCCATTTGCCCGGCCCCAACGCCCGAGGTGCCCTCC
>JBLIJY010000286.1:0-3681 GCA_047636095.1 Hydrogenophaga sp.
CCGTTGATGTCCTGCATGGCGATCATCTCCACGTCTGCCGTGATGCCGTGTTCGCCGCAGAAGTCCAGCATGGCTTGCGTCTCGGCAATACCGCCGATGAGCGAGCCCGCCACCGCCTTGCGCTTGAGCACCATCGGGCTGGTGTTCAGCGCGGGCTCGATCGGGCCCAGGTAGCCGACCAGCACCAGGGTGCCGCCCGTGCTCAAGGTGGGCACATAGGGGTTGAGGTCGTGTGCGTACGGCACGGTGTCGATGATCAGCTCGAACCGGTTGGCGGTGGCGGCCATTTGCTCGGC
Organism: Hydrogenophaga sp.; assembly: GCA_047636095.1. Taxonomy (GTDB): domain Bacteria; phylum Pseudomonadota; class Gammaproteobacteria; order Burkholderiales; family Burkholderiaceae_C; genus Hydrogenophaga. The sequence continues at coordinate 297 of JBLIJY010000286.1, forward strand.
GTCGCCAGACAGCACGATGTGGTCGGCACCGAGCCGGCGCGCATCGGCTTCCTTGCCCGGTGAGCGGGTGAACAGCGTGACCTCGGCGCCCATGGCCTTGGCCAGCTTCAGCGCCATGTGGCCCAGGCCGCCCAGGCCGATCACGGCCACTCGGCTACCGGGCCCCACGTTCCAGTGGCGCAGCGGCGAATAGGTGGTGATGCCTGCGCAGAGCAGCGGCGCTGCGCCCGCCGGGTCGAGGTTGCTGGGCACTTTCAACACAAAGCCCTGCGCGACCACGATGCTTTCGGCGTAGCCGCCGTAGGTGGGGGTGCCGTCTTGCCGGTCCACGCCGTTGTAGGTGAAGGTCGAGCCGTTTTCGCAGTATTGCTCCCAGCCCTTGCCGCAGGCCGCGCAGCGCTGGCAAGCGTCAACCATGCAGCCCACGCCGACCAGATCGCCGGGCGCAAAGCGATTCACGCCCGTGCCGACCGCCAGCACCCGGCCGATGATTTCGTGGCCCGGCACCATGGGATAGTTGGCGCGGCCCCAGTCGTCGCGCGAGTGGTGGATGTCGGTGTGGCAGACCCCGCAATACAGGATGTCGATGACCACGTCGTCCGGTCGCGGACTGCGCCGCACGAAATGGAACAGACCGAGGGGCTCTGTGGCGGCTTGTGTGCCGAAGGCGCGGGTGGCGGTGGGTACGGTCATGCGGTTTCCTTTTGACCATGGTCGCCGATTTTTCGGCAGCTGCCCGTCGCCGGCTTGTCTTGGGGCAATGGATGGCCCGCTTTGGGTCTCAGTGGCCCCGGTGGTGCCCACCGCTGGCCACCATACTGGGTTGTTGCTGGTCACACTGTGCTTCATGCACCGCCCGATCTGGCTCCCACGTAACACCTTTCGGAGAACCCATGGCTGCCACTGCCCGCACAGGCCCATTCCACACACCGCCCCACGCGCCATCTCAAACGCCTTCCCACGCGCCTTCCTTCTACGCCCACTCTGCCCACCCATCGCCCAAGCGCCCGAGCCTGCAAGACAGCATCGAGGCCGATGTGTGCATCGTGGGCGCGGGCTACACCGGCCTCTCAGCAGGCATCGCGCTGGCCGAGGCGGGCATGAGCGTGGTGGTGCTGGAGCAGGCGCGGGTGGGCTGGGGTGCGTCAGGCCGCAACGGCGGGCAGATCGTGCACAGCTTTTCGCGCGACATAGATGTGATCGAGCGCAGCTACGGGCTGGGTATGGCCGAGCCGCTGGCGCGCATGATGTTCGAGGGCGCCCAGGTCATCCGCGAGCGGGTGGCGAAGTACCACATCGATTGCGACCTGAAAGACGGCGGCATTTTCTCCGCCATCAGCCCGCGCAAGGCCAAAGGCTTGCATGAGCAAAAAGCGCTGTGGGAACGCTGGGGTCACCCCGGCCTGACGCTGGTCGACAGCCCGGCCGACGTGCGCCAATGGGTCAACACCGACCGCTACAGCGCCCTGCTGGTCGATCCCACCGGCGGGCACTTCCACCCGCTGAACCTCGCGCTGGGCGAGGCCGCTGCGCTGGAGAGCTTGGGCGGGCGCATCTTCGAATCTTGCGAGGTGGTGAAGATCGAGCGTGGCCAGCCCGCCGTGGTGCACACCGCGCAGGGGCAGGTGCGCGCGCGCTACGTCATCGTGGCCTGCAACGCCTACATTGGTGGCCTGGAGCCGGCGCTGGTGGCTAAATCCATGCCCTGCGGCACCCAGATGATTGCCACCGCACCGCTGGGCGCGCTGGCCGACGAGCTGATCCCGTCTGACCACTGCGTGGAAGACAACAACTTCCTGCTGGATTACTTCCGGCTCTCGGGCGACAAGCGCCTGATCTATGGCGGCGGTGTGGTTTACGGCGCGCGCGACCCCAAGGAGGTGAAGTCTTTGATTCGCCCGCAGATGGTCAAGACCTTTCCCCAGTTGGCCGACGTGGCCATCGACTTTGGCTGGACTGGCAATTTCCTGCTCACCCTCTCGCGCATGCCCCAGGTGGGCACACTCTCCAGCAACATCTACTACTCACAAGGCTGCTCGGGCCACGGCATCACCTTCACGCACCTGATTGGCCGCGTGCTGGGCGAAGCGATCAAGGGCGACGCCACGCGCTTTGGCGCCTTTGCGGGTTTGCCACACTACCCGTTTCCGGGCGGACGCATGCTGCGCGTGCCGTTCACCGCCATCGGCGCGCTGTGGTACCAGATGCGGGACCGGTTGGGGGTTTGATCCGCCGTCAGTCCAGCCAGCGCACGTTGTCCTTCATCTCATCAAAAAACGCACGCAAGCTGGAAGGGCTCATCAAATACGGGTCGAACTCCGCCGCTATGGCGTATTTGAGGAAGAGTTTCTTGTTCTCCTGGGTGTAAGACATAAGCCCCATGGACCATGTCGAGAAACGCCGAGCAACGATCTCGTCGAAATCGAGAATGGCGGGCTCCCTGTGCCGGGGGTCCAACAAAATGCGGTGGTACAACGCGTTCACCGCTGTTCGGTCGCCTTCTAGCTGTTGCAAGAAAATGCCGTTGCTCAGACACAGCGAGCCTGTGACACCCAGCGCTGCGTTGTTGCGCGCCGAGCTCGACAAGATGTCTTTGATGTCCATTGGCCCGAGTTGGCCCTTGGTTCGACTGGCGTAGGTGAGTTGTATCAGCATGAAGTGAATCAGAATGGAGTGGCAGGCTCTGAGCGCCAAACGCCAACGGAGTTCAAAAGCAACCCACGCAAGCGACGTCAGAGGCGGAGATTTTGCCGCACGTGGCGGGCACCGGCTTCGATTGCTGGGCACAGCGGTGGTGGCGCGGTGGCAACGCGGCTGCTTTAAGCACGCCAGTCCACCATCATCTTCAGGCACTGCGGGTCGCTGAACGCGATCTCGTCGGCCTCACGGGCGCGGCCCGGGTTCAGCGTGTGCGTGATCAGCCCGTCCAGCGACAGCGCGCCGCGTTCCACCAGCGCGATCACCGCCAGCAGGTCGTGCTTCTTCCACTGAGAGGCGATGCGAATGGATGCCTCGCGCATGAACGCGGGCGCAAACGCAAAGCTCAGGTCTTGCTTGTACAAGCCTGCCAGCACCACCTCGCCGCCAGGCGCTAGTGCCACGTCAATCTCCAAATGTCGGACAGAGCCGTTTGAGCTTGGTGCGGGCTGTGTCAGTGGTGAACTGCCAGTTGATCTTGGCCTTGATCTGGTCGCGACTGGCCTGCCAGGTTGCGACTTCAGAGCGCACGCTCTGGATGCCAGCGATGCGGCGGTTGAGGCCCTGGCGCGCCATCACATTGATTTCGATCTCGGCCATGTTGAGCCAGCTGTCGTGTTTTAGCGTATGGATGAACTCAAAGCGATCCCACAGTGCCTTGGCCTTGTCTGGTGCAAATGCCTCGTAC
>JBLIJY010000287.1:0-3676 GCA_047636095.1 Hydrogenophaga sp.
ATGGCTGCCGCCGCGCACCGGGCCGATATCCTGGTGCTGAGTCGCAGCCGCTACATTTCACAGGACGACTTGACCAGCGCGTTGACCGATATGCGCCAGAGGCTGGACCCGGGCATTGAGCTGTGGGTGGTTGCCAGCGCACCGGCTCTTCAGCCTCAAGACACCGAGGGCGTGCTGTCAATCGAAGCACTGGGGGCCGTCGCCGCCGAGGTCCAGCGCTGGCGGGATCAACACCACGGCACTTCCAGGCACAGGCCCGCCCTGGCGCCAGCTGGTGCCTAGGCACCGTTCGGGCTTGGGGCCTCGACAGCGAATATCTGCCGCAGCGGGCCGTTCTTGGCTTCGCCGCTTTTGGGCCGCGCTGCACGCCTGATCAGCCGACGCGAAAGGGTCCAGCGGCTTCGGGACTTTCAGCGGGGCGATGCTCGCCACCCCAGCCAAGGCCCGCTCGCGCATGCCCTTCAAGCCTCCCCGACCACATCCTCCGCCTTGTCGGCCGCTTGCTCGCTCAGGTGCGCTGGCAGGCGGTTGAGCATCCAGCGCATGGCCAGCGGGATCAGCACCAGATCGTCCACCAGGCCGAGCACGGGTATGACGTCGGGCAGCAGGTCCACCGGTGAGATGAGGTAGAGCACCAGGCCTGCGCTGCCCAGCTTCAGCCACACAGGCGCGTCGGGGTGGCGCAGTGCCACCCACAGGCGGCGCGCATCGCCGCGCACCGCCACCCACAACATCGACAGTCGTTTCAACATGGCGCCACTCCGTGTGTTTCGAACAGGCCCTCAGATGGGGACCCAAGCTGGTTCGTCAAGCCCGTGGCCCAGCGCAGCGATGCCCCAAGGGAAATCAGCCCTCTTGGGGGGTAACGATTCGCGCAATCGGTAGAGCGTGGGGGGCTCTTTACATACGCTCAAAGATGGCAGCAATACCCTGGCCGCCGCCGATGCACATGGTCACCAGCGCGTAGCGGCCCTGGATGCGCTCCAGCTCGTACAGCGCTTTCACGGTGATGAGTGCACCGGTGGCGCCGATCGGGTGGCCGAGCGAGATGCCCGAGCCGTTGGGGTTGACCTTGGCCGGGTCGAAGCCGAGTTCTCTGGAAACGGCGCAGGCCTGGGCGGCGAAAGCTTCGTTGGCCTCGATCACGTCGAGGTCGTTCACCGTGAGGCCAGTTTTCTTCAGCACCGCCTGCGTGGCCGAGATGGGGCCCACACCCATGATTTTGGGGTCGATCCCGGTGTGGGCGTAGCCCACCAGACGCGCCATGGCTTTCGCACCGCGCGCCTTGGCCGCCGCGGCGTCCATCAGCACCACAGCCGCAGCGGCGTCGTTGATGCCTGAGGCGTTGCCGGCGGTCACGGTGCCGTTTTCCTTGATGAACACTGGCTTGAGCTTGGTCATGTCCTCCAGCTTGCAGTCGGGGCGGAAATGCTCGTCGGTGGCCCAGGCCACCTCGCCTTTGCGGCTCTTGAGCATGACCGGCACGATCTGCTCTTTGAAGCGGCCGCCTTCGATGGCGCGCTGGGCGCGGTTGTGGCTTTCGACCGCCAGAGCGTCTTGCATGTCGCGGGTGATGCCGTATTTCGCCGCCACGTTTTCAGCGGTCACGCCCATGTGGATGTTCTGGAACGGGTCGTGCAGCGCGCCGACCATCATGTCGATCATTTTCGTGTCGCCCATGCGGGCACCGAAGCGCGTGGCCAGGCTGGCGTAGGGCGCGCGGCTCATGCATTCAGCGCCACCGCCAATGGCGATGTCGGTGTCGCCGAGCAAGATGCTCTGACTGGCGTTCACGATCGCCTGCAGACCCGAGCCGCACAGGCGGTTGACGTTGTAGGCGGGGGTGCCTTCGCCACAGCCGCCGTTGATCGCGGCCACGCGCGAGAGGTACATGTCTTTGGGTTCGGTGTTGACCACATGGCCAAACACCACATGGCCCACGTCTTTGCCATCCACCTGGGCGCGCGACAGGGCTTCCTTGACCACCAGTGCAGCCAAATCGGTGGGGGGCGAGTCTTTCAGACTGCCGCCAAAAGTGCCAATGGCGGTGCGGGTTGCGGCGATGACGACGACTTCTCGGCTCATGGGTGTGTCTCCAGTGTGGGTTGGGGTTTCTTCTCGACAACCGCCAGCAAGCCGCCAGCGGTCAGCCGCTCATGGTAGAGGCCGTAGGCTTACGCCAGCCTTGACGAGCGTCAAGGCGGCGTCGATGCGCGCAGCGGCAGGCTCAGAATGTTTGTCGTGCCAGCACGCGCAGCCGGCCATCGGTCAGCTGCGCAGGACGGGTCAGCAGCATCTCGCCCATAGCGACGAAGCTGCCGGTGAGTGCACTGATGTTTACCTGGTGGGTTACCAGCACCAGGTTGCTAGGTGCCTTGAACGACGTGAGCGCTTGAAGCACTTCGAGCGTCTGCGTCTCCCTGCCGCTTTGCTGGAAGAACGAGTTGATGGGCGACCACACAGTGTGTCGGCCAAAGGCCAGCTCGGCCGTGTCCACGCAGCGGCACCAAGCGCTGGAGCGCACTTCGTCTGGCGCCACTTTTTCCCGCTGGAACGCCGCTGCCACGCGCCTGGACTGCTCACGACCGGTTTCACTCAGATTGCGTTGGGTGCTGCAATCGCCCAGCTTGAAGTTGGGCGGGTCGCCAATGCCCGATTCGGTCTGCGCGTGGCGCATCAGCAGCACATTGCCGCCTTGGCGCAACAGGCTCCAGAAATCCGCTGGCTCTGTCGTGCTCTGGGCGCGACCGAGTAGCGGTGCACCCAGGGCGAGCCCCAGCAAAGACGAGGTGAAGCGGCGGCGGGGCAGCTGTGGCATGGATTCTCCGATCGGTTGGGGGAGAGGGCGGGCCGGCTTCAGTCGCGCACGTCGGCCACCGGTTGCTGCCCAAAATCGGGGCGCTCCAGCCAGGCGAGCACGCGTTGCGCTGCGGTATCGGGCGATGTGAGCTGGCCCTGGCGCTGGAGTTCCACAAAGCGCTGCTGGTCGGGGAAGGCGGCCGGGTCGCCCGCGCGCAGCTGGACCTGCATGTCGGTGTCGATCACGCCGGGCGCCAGCGACACCAGCCGGGCGCCGTGGGGGTGTTGCGCTTCTTCCAGCGCGCAGCAGCGGGTGAAGTGGTCCATGCCGGCCTTGGCCGCGCAATAGGCAGCCTGTGCGGCCATGGCGCTGCGGCCCAAGCCGGAGGAAATGTTGAGCAGCTTGCGCGGCCCGCGCCAGCCAGCGTGAACCCAGCCGCTGGTGACGTTGAGAAAGGCGGCGCTGAGCTGCATCGGGGCCTCCAGTCCCACGCGCAGCGCGCGGGCGAGTTCATCGGCTGGGCATTCGCCGAGCGGCCCAATACTTGGGATCACGCCGGCGTTGTTGATCAGGGTGGCGCTGTGCCAGGCCGCAGGCTCAAGCGACTGCAGCCAAGCGCTCAGACGCTCGCGGGCGGCTTCGGGGTCGGCCAGGTCTTGCGACCACTGCAGCAGCGGCGCGCCAGCGGCCTTGGCTTGCTCGGCCAATTCGGCGTTCTCTTGGCGCGAAATGCACAGCAGCAGCCGATTGGGCGCCAGCAGTTGCCGAGCCATGGCCAGGCCCATGCCGCGCGAGGCGCCGGTGAGGATGGTGAGGTGTTGCGGAGAGGCTGTCATGTGCTTGTCTTTGTTGAGTGCATTCAAAAAGGGCAGGGTG
>JBLIJY010000288.1:0-3670 GCA_047636095.1 Hydrogenophaga sp.
GCTGAGCGGTTGCGCTGCCACCGCAGCGGGCGCCACCGCGATGCAGGCTGAGCCGCTCACCGACTTCGACGAACCAGACACCCGCAAGCGAGCCCGTATCCGTCTTACGCTGGCGTCGAACTACTTCGAACAGGGTCAGACTTCGGTGGCGCTCGACGAAATCAAGCAGTCCCTGGCGGCCGACCCCAACTACATTCCTGCCTACGTGCTGCGGGGTCTGATCTACATGCGCCTGAACAACAGCGTGCTGGCCGAAGACAGCTTTCAGCGCGCGCTTCAGATCAATCCGCGAGATGGCGACACACTGCACAACTACGGCTGGTTTGTTTGCGAGTCAGGCCGCCATGCCCAAGCCATTGATCTGTTTGATCGTGCCTTGGCCAGCCCCACCTATGGCGGGCGGGTGACAACCCATTTGGCCAAGGGCATTTGCCAGATGCGCGCGGGCCAGTTGACCGAAGCCGAGGGCAGTTTCACAAAATCTTACGAACTCGACGCCGCCAATCCGATCACGGGTTACAACTTGGCGGATTTGTTGTACCGGCGTGGCGATCACAACCGCGCGCAGTTCTATATCCGGCGCATCAACAACGGCGAGTTCGCCAATGCCGAGACCTTGTGGCTGGGCATTCGGGTCGAGCGCCGGCTGGGCAACGCCACCGCGGTTGAGCAGCTGGCCCAGCAGCTTGGGCGGCGTTACGCGCAGTCCCCGCAATGGACGCTCTATCAGCGGGGGGCTTTTGATGAATGAGTTCGAAACATCTGTGGCGCCAGGACAGACCATTGGTGAGCCGTTGCGGCTGCGACAGGCGCGCGAGGCTGCGGGCTTGCACATTGCCGCCTTGGCGGCCGCGCTCAAGGTGCCGGTCAAGAAACTCGAAGCGCTTGAGGCGGGTCGCTACGAAGAACTGCCTGACATGACCTTTGCGCGTGCGCTCGCTGCCAGCGCATGCCGCCAGCTCAAGATCGAGCCGGCCTTCGTGCTTGAACAAATTCCGGGCGCGGTGCGTCCGCTGCTGGGTGGCGCTAAACCACCCATCAACGCGCCTTTCAAGTCGGGCGATGGTGGCTCAAGCGGTGGTGGGATGGCTTGGCTGTCGCGACCGGTGGTTTGGGGCGTCGGCCTGTTGTTGCTGGCAGCCATCGCCATGGCTGTGTTGCCGCAGGGCTGGGTCAATCGTTTTCAGACCGGCAGCGCTCCAGAGCCTGAACCGCTGATCACAACGTCAGGTCTTGTGATCGAGTCGGTTGTCCCGAGCGTCTCCGACGATGCGCCGCAGGCAAATCCGCCGTTTGATGCCGTCAGCGAACAGGCTGCTGAAGCCACCGCTTCGGGTGTGCTGGCTGAAACACCCGTGGTGCCGGCGCCCGCTGCGACAGAACCGACCCCAGCAGCCAGTGGCGGCGAGTTGTTGAGCATTCGTGCCGTCAATGAGTCGTGGATCGAGGTCATCAACGGCTCTGGTGTGCGGGTGGTGCAACGGGTGCTCAAGCCGGGTGAAACGCTCGATTTCTCCACCGAACCACCTTACTCGGTGGTGGTCGGGCGGGCCGATGCGGTGCAGGTAACGGTGCGCGGCCAGCCGCTGGATGTGATGCCTTACGCCCGCAACAGCGTGGCCCGTTTCGAGGTGAAGTGATGATGCAAGCCGCCAGCTTTCTCACCAGCGCCGTCTCGTGCGAGGCGATCGATGCCCAGCCGATCCCCCTGGCTGCGGCACACAAGCGCCGCACCCGCCAAGGCGCGGTGAGTTGGGGCGATCACCAAGTGACCGTGGGTGGTGACGCGCCGGTGCGCGTGCAGTCCATGACCAACACCGACACCGCCGACGCGGTGGGTACGGCGATTCAGGTGAAGGAGCTGGCACTGGCGGGCTCCGAGATGGTGCGTATCACCGTCAACAACGACGAGTCGGCCAAGGCCGTGCCCTACATCCGCGAGCAGCTCGACCGCATGGGTGTGCCGGTGCCGCTGATTGGCGATTTCCATTACAACGGCCACCGCCTGCTGAGCGACCACCCGGCCTGTGCCGAGGCCTTGTCCAAATACCGCATCAACCCCGGCAACGTGGGCCGGGGCGACAAGGGCGATCGCCAGTTTGCACAGATGGTAGAGATCGCCGCGCGCCACAATAAGCACATCCGCATTGGCGTGAACTGGGGCAGCCTCGACCAGGACCTGCTCGCGCGGCTCATGGACCAGAACGCGAAGCGGGCCGAACCCTGGGACGCGCGCCATGTGATGTATGAAGCGCTGATCACCTCGGCGCTGGACTCGGCGCAGCGCGCCGAAGAAATCGGCCTCAACGGCAACCACATCGTGCTGTCGTGCAAGGTCAGCGGCGTGCAGGATCTGATCGCGGTCTACCAGGAACTGGCGCGCCGCTGCGACTACCCGCTGCACCTGGGCCTGACCGAGGCTGGTATGGGCACCAAGGGCACGGTGGCCTCCACCGCGGCGCTGGCTGTGCTGCTGCAGCAAGGCATTGGCGACACCATCCGCGTCTCGCTCACCCCGCAACCGGGCGAATCGCGCACACAAGAGGTGTTGATCGCGTCCGAAATCTTGCAGGCGCTGGGCATTCGCGCCTTCGTGCCCAGCGTGATTGCCTGCCCGGGTTGCGGCCGCACCACCAGCGCCACCTTCCAGGAGCTGGCCAAGCAGATCGACGATTACCTGCGCTCGTCGATGCCGTTGTGGCGTGAGCGCTACCCTGGTGTGGAAAACCTCAAGGTGGCGGTGATGGGTTGCATCGTCAACGGCCCGGGCGAGAGCAAACACGCCGACCTCGGCATCAGCCTGCCCGGCACGGGCGAGGCCCCCGCAGCGCCGGTCTTCATCGACGGCCAAAAGGCCGTGACACTGCGCGGCGAAGGCATCGCGCAGGAATTCCAGCAGATTGTTGAAAATTACATCGAGAAGCGGTTTGGCGTTGCTGCCTGAGCGCTGAGCGGCTGAGGCCGCGCCAGCCGCCAGGCCAGAGACCCAAGCCCCCATCCCATGGCAGAAAAAATCACCGCCGTCAAAGGCATGAACGACATCGCGCCACCCCAGTCCGCGCACTGGGAGTGGCTGGAAGACACGCTGCGCTCGCTGATGGGCCGCTATGGCTACCGCAACCTGCGCACGCCCATTGTTGAGCCGACTGCGCTGTTTGTGCGCAGTCTGGGCGAGGTGACCGACATCGTTGAGAAGGAGATGTATTCCTTCGAAGATCGGCTCAACGGCGAGCAGCTCACGCTACGTCCGGAGAACACCGCCGGCGTGGTGCGCGCGGTGTTGGAGAGCAACCTGCTGTATGACGGTGGGAAGCGGTTGTATTACATGGGCCCCATGTTTCGTCACGAGCGGCCCCAGCGCGGGCGCTATCGCCAATTTCACCAGTTCGGCGCTGAAGCCCTGGGTTTCGCCGGGCCCGATGTGGACGCCGAGCTCATCGTGCTGGCCTGCGATCTGTGGGCCGAACTGGGTTTGACCGGGATTGAGCTGGAAATCAACAGCTTGGGCCAAACGGCTGAGCGCTTCGCGCACCGCCAAGCGCTCATCGTCTACCTGCAAGCCCACACCGATCAGCTGGACGAAGACGCGAAACGCCGTCTGCACAGCAACCCGCTGCGCATTCTGGATACCAAGAACCCAGCGATGCAGGCGCTGGTGAATGCCGCGCCG
>JBLIJY010000289.1:0-3666 GCA_047636095.1 Hydrogenophaga sp.
CCATCTTGCGCGAGGCGTTGTTGATGCGGGCAAACATGTCGCTCACCACCGGGCTCAGGGGCGGGTCGGTCTCCTCGGCAATCAGGCTTGAGAAGCCGTTGACCGATCGCAGCGGGGCCCGCAGATCGTGCGCGATGGAGTAAGAGATGGCCTCCATGTCGCGCAGCGAACGCTCCAGCGCGGCGGTGCGATCGCTCACCCGCTGCTCCAGACTGGCGTTGAGCGCCAACACCTCTTCCTGCGCGGCCACGCGATCGCTGATGTCGAGGTGGATGCCCGACATGAAGATCGGGCGGCCCTGGGCGTCGCGTTGGTGAACGCGGCCCTGGGTGTTGATCCAGACCCAGTGGCCGTCCTTGTGACGCAGGCGCAGGTCGCAATCGTAAAAAGGCAGCTCGCCACTGAGGTGTTTCTCGCGCAGGCGTCTGACCCTGGGCAGGTCCTCGGGGTGCATGCGGCTGCGCCATGTGGTCTGTTCGATGGGTTCGAGCTCTTGCAGGGTGTGGCCCAGCATCTCGGCCCAGCGCTCGTTGATGCGCAGCGCTCCGGTGTCCAGATTGCTCTCCCAGATGCCAGGGCGCGTGGCCTCCAGCACCCAGGCCAGGCGCTGGCGTTCTTCTTGCAAGGCTTCTTGCACTTCGATGTGAGAAGTCACATCGGCGAAGGTGCGAACCATACCGCCATCTGCCAGCTGGCGCGAGCGAACCTCCAGCGTGCGGCCATCGGAGGTTTTGCGCCAGTACTTGTCGGGTGATGCCGTACCGCCAGGCTGTGCCAAATAGGCCAAGGCTTTGGGTTCAACCAGCTCCATGTCAGCGCCAAAATCACCCCGCTCGCGCTGAAACCGCACGACCTCTTCATGGGTAGGCTGAGCGTCCATGAACGCTTGAGATAGGTCCAGCAACGCCAGTAGCCGCTGGTTGTACATCAAGACGCGGCCGTTGGCGTCGATTTTTGTCAAGCCTTGACTGATGCTGTCCAGCGTGGCCTGCAAGGTTTCGCTCTTGTCGGCCAGCTGCCGACTGGTGCGCTCCAGCGCCCCCAGCGTGCGCTGGCGCTCAGCATGGCCTTGCCACGCCAGTACCAGCTGGCGCACCGTGCCCAGCAGCGGCTGTAGGAATTCCACGTCTTGCGGGCTGTAGCCATCCGGCTGGTTGGCCAAACCGACTAGGGCCACCACGCGATCGCCCACGGTCAGCGGAATGCACAGAAAGGCGTCCATCGGCGGATGCCCTGCCGGCACGCCACCCGAAAGGGAATCTTGGCGGGGATCGTTGGCAATCACCGGCTGGCCCGTGACCATGGCCTGGCCAAACAACGTGCGCAGGTTGTGAAACGCCATGCCGGCGTCCAATTGCGACTCGTGGAACAGACGAGAGGGCTCATCCCAGGCCATATTCGCAATCGCTTGGGTGCGCAGATACGGCGTGCCGTCCTCGTTGTGGAACACCTCGCCCACAAAGCCGTAACTGCTGTTGGTAAGTCTGATGAAAGCCGCCAGCAAGCCCTCAAAAGTCCGCCGTTTGTCATCGATCTCGATGTAGAGCGCCTGCGCCTCGCGCACCGCATCCAACATGCGGTGCTGGCGCTGCAGCCGCTGCGATGCCAAACGGGCCTCGGTCACATCGGTGGTGAAACCGTGCAATACCACCGAGCCGTCGGCCTCGGCCTGCGGCACCGCCTCCACGCTGTACCAGCGCGTGCGACCACCTGAGAGGCAAACGCGGTAGTCCTGGCGCCAGACCGTGAGGGATTTCGCCGCTTGCTCCAACGAACGCTGCACGCTCTTTTTGTCTTCAGGATGCACGCGCAAGAAAAATTGGCGCGCATCCCGTCGGAGATCTGCCGGCTCCGCCTCGAGCATGTCGCGCGCCCGGTCGTTCATATAGGAAATTTCGCTGTGCCCATCGGGCCACAGCTGAATGCGATAGACCAAGCCCGGCACGCGCGCGGTGATGTTCTCCAGCAAATTCAGCTGCGTGTCCAAGCGCTCTCGGATCTCACGCTCGGCGGTGATGTCTTGCACCACGCCGAAATCGGTTTGCGGGTTGCCGGCCACAGCGGTACGGCCAATGCGCGTGCGAAACCACCGCACTCGCCCATCGGGACGCAGCCAGCGGCATTCCACTTCACGAAAATCGCAGGCTTCGCGTGCCGCCAGCCAGGCTGGGAGATCTTCAGGATGGATATAAGATCGCACCTCGGTGCGCAGCAAAGGCCGATCGGTTGGGAACCCGGTGAATTCGTACATGCTCGGCGACCAGTACAAGCGCTGGTCGTTTTTGTTATGGGCCCAGTAGCCCACATGGGCCAGTTTCTCCAACGCGGCATGAAGTTCGAGACGCTGCTCCAGCGCCCGGTTGGTCTCCAGCAGGGACGCCTCACTGCGCTCACGCGCACTCTGGGCTTCGACTTCGCGGGTGGCTTCCACAATAAACGCCAGCAGCAAGGGCTCAGGCGATGCCTCTATTTTCACGCTGTGAATGCGCACGCTGTGGTCGAGGCCACCAGCCAGCCGCATCAGGTAACGCTGCTGCGACTCGCCTGCTGTACCGAGCTGCTCGACAAACGCCTGGCGCTGCGCCTCGGCGGGCCAAAGACCCAGCTCCACCGTAGTGCGCCCCATCACCGAGTCGCGCTCACAACCCGCCATCGCCAGCCAGGCGTCGTTGACCGCGATCAGACGACCATCACGCAGCCCGCTGACGCTGGCTGGCAAAGGCGAGGCCAGAAACATGGTCTCGTAAGGGAGTGTGGAAGCGGCAGCAACCCATGCAGAACCGCTGGCAGATGGCAAATCGCTCGGGCGTTCGGGACGGCTGGATTCTGGTGACATCGGCAAATCGGCGGTTAGGAGCAGTTTTTTGGCCATTGTGAAGCAAGCCGATGGCACCTGAAGGGCCAAAATGGCCTGCTAAAGTGACGCGCCGCCAACCATCGCACGACGAGCCCCACTTTGAACGCCCCGCTGGACAAACACACCCCGATGATGCAGCAGTACCTGGGCATCAAGGCCGGGTACCCGAACACCTTGGTGTTCTACCGCATGGGCGACTTTTACGAGCTGTTTTTTGCCGATGCAGAAAAAGCAGCGCGCCTGCTCGACATCACCCTGACCCAGCGCGGCCAGTCCGGCGGCGCGCCGGTGGTGATGGCGGGTGTGCCGTTTCATTCGCTCGACAACCACTTGGCGCGGCTGATCAAACTCGGCGAATCGGTCGCGATCTGCGAGCAGGTGGGCGATGTGGCTACGGCCAAGGGGCCAGTGGAGCGACAGGTGGTGCGTGTCGTCACCCCCGGCACGCTGACCGACGCCGAGCTGCTGCCTGACAAGAGCGAGGCGCTGCTGATGGCGGTGCACCCCGGCGCGCGCAGCGGCCTGGGCCTGGCCTGGCTGTCGGTCACGCAAGGCATCGTGTTCCTGGCGCAGTGCGACAGCGACGCGCTGCCCGACTGGCTGTCGCGCATCGCCCCCGGCGAGCTGCTTTACAGCGCCGACGCCAGCACGGCGTTCGAGAAAAAAGTCACCACGCTTGCCGCGCAGCCGCAAGCGGGCGGCACACGCACGGTAGCGGTGCTGCGGCCGGCCTGGGCGTTTGACGCGGGGCTGGGCGAGCGCAAGTTGCTGGCCCAGCTGCAAGCCGCCAGTCTCGCCGCCTGGGATGC
>JBLIJY010000290.1:0-3650 GCA_047636095.1 Hydrogenophaga sp.
ATGCCCGAGGCCAGGGCTTCGTCGACCTGCTGCGGACAGATGAAGTGGATGTGGCTGTCGATGCCGCCGGTGGTGACGATGCTGCCCTCGCAGCTGATGATCTCGGTGCCCGGGCCAATGACGATGTCCACACCGGGCATGGTGTCGGGGTTGCCGGCCTTGCCGATGGCGGCAATGCGGCCGTCTTTCAAACCGATGTCGGCTTTGACGATGCCCCAGTGGTCGATGATGAGCGCGTTGGTCAGCACCGTGTCCATGGCGCCTTCAGCGCGGGTTCGCTGGCTCTGCGCCATGCCGTCGCGAATGGTCTTGCCACCACCGAATTTCACCTCTTCGCCGTAACCCCCGGCGCGCAGAGTGAAGTCTTGCTCGACTTCGACGATGAGACCAGTGTCGGCGAGGCGCATGCGGTCGCCCACGGTCGGGCCGAACATGTTGGCGTAAGCGCTTCTGGGGATGCTGGCCATGGTCAGAGACTCCCTTGTGTCAAGCCACGAAAGCCGAAGACGATTCGATCTCCCGCATAGTCCACCAGCGCCACCGTGCGCTGCTGCCCGGGCTCGAAGCGCACGGCGGTGCCGCTGGCGATGTTCAGGCGCTTGCCTTGCGCGGCGGCGCGGTCGAAGCTGAGCGCGGCGTTGGTTTCGGCAAAGTGGTAGTGGGAGCCGACCTGCACGGGGCGGTCGGCGCTGTTGGTCACCACCAAGGTGACGGTGGCACGGCCGGGGTTGAGCGTGTGCTCGCCCTCGTCGGTGAAAATTTCTCCGGGGGTCATGCAGCGGGCCTCCGGGTTACTTCTTCGACAACCAAATGGCGAGCGCCACCGCAGCTGCCGCCGCCACGAAACCCAGCACATCGGTGGCGTGCCAGTGACTGCCGAACAAGCCATGGCCTTCGTGGGCGAGGGCGGGCAGCGAAGTGACGGCTGTGATGAATGCGATCCCTGTTTTCATGGGCAACTCCAAAACGGTGGCTGGTTGGGGGGGTGTGTCTTCAGCCCAGAGCAACGCGGGACTGGCTCCGTCAGGCTGCCAGCGCCCCTGGGGGTAACGGCAAAGCCGGCGCGGGTGTGCTAAATGATCGGCTGATGGACTGTGACCAGCTTGGTGCCATCGGGGAACGTGGCCTCCACCTGGATGTCGGGAATCATCTCGGCGATGCCGTCCATCACGTCGTCACGGCTCAGCACGTCGCGCCCCGCGCTCATGAGCTGGGCCACGGTCTTGCCGTCGCGCGCGCCTTCCATCACGGCCGCGCTGATGAGCGCCACCGCCTCGGGGTAATTCAGTTTGAGGCCGCGCGCCTTGCGCCGCTCGGCCAGCAAGGCGGCGGTGAAGATCAGCAGCTTGTCTTTTTCGCGGGGTGTCAGTTCCATCTGGCGGGTCGAGGGTGGTTCAAGGGTGGTGGGCAGACTCTCAACGCTGGCATGCAAATTTTGCGCCAACCTGGTGCACAGGCGTAGCCGGCAATAAAGCACCGTATTGATGCACGACACCGATTACAACGGTGCATTTTGCAGGTTTTGCACCCAAATGGGTCGCCGCAAGGGGGTGCATTGGGCACGGGCGGGTGGTTTGTGCTCTCTGCGCTGCTGATGACAGGCATTTTTTCTGCGCTGCAATAAAGATGGCACAAAGTTTGCTTGAATGAGTTGGCAATCTTGAAAAAATCGCAATCCCTCAACTCCTGGAGCCTAATCCATGAATCGCAGAGCCACCTTGAAAAAACTCACCGCAGCCATGGCCCTGGGCTTGGGCGTGTCCTTTGGATCCCATGCGCTCGCCGCCGACACCATCAAGGTCGGTATCCTGCACTCCCTCTCCGGCACCATGGCCATTTCCGAGACGGTGCTCAAGGATGTGGCGCTGATGACCATCGACGAGATCAACGCAAACGGCGGCGTCCTGGGCAAGAAGCTCGAAGCGGTGGTGGTCGACCCGGCGTCGAACTGGCCGCTGTTCGCGGAAAAGGCCAAGCAGCTGATCGACAACGACAAGGTGGCCGTGACGTTCGGTTGCTGGACGTCGGTCAGCCGCAAATCGGTGCTGCCGGTGTTCGAAGAAAAGAATGCACTGCTCTTCTACCCGGTGCAATACGAGGGTGAAGAACTCAGCAAAAACGTGTTCTACACCGGCGCTGCGCCCAACCAGCAGGCGATTCCTGCGGTGGAATACCTGATGAGCAAAGACGGCGGCTCGGCCAAGCGCTTCGTGTTGCTGGGCACCGACTATGTCTACCCGCGCACCACCAACAAGATCCTGCGTGCCTTCCTGAAGAGCAAAGGCGTGGCCGACGCGGACATCATGGAGGAGTACACCCCATTTGGGCACTCCGACTACCAGACCATCATCGCCAACATCAAGAAGTTTGCTGCCGCAGGCAAGAAGACGGCGGTGGTCTCCACCATCAACGGCGACTCCAACGTGCCGTTTTACAAGGAGCTGGGCAACGCGGGCCTGAGCGCCAAAGACGTGCCAGTGGTGGCCTTCTCGGTGGGTGAAGAAGAATTGCGCGGCGTGGACACCAAGCCGCTGGTGGGTCACTTGGCTGCCTGGAACTACTTCATGAGCGTGAAGAACCCGACCAACACGGCGTTCATCAAGCAGTGGAGCGACTACGCCAAGGCCAAGAACATCCCCGGCCACAAAGACAAGCCGCTGACCAACGACCCGATGGAAGCCACCTACATCGGCATGCACATGTGGGCGCAGGCAGTGAACAAGGCCAAGAGCACCGACACTGACAAGGTGATCGCGGCCATGGCGGGTCAGACCTTCAAGGCGCCAGGCGGCTTTATGTCCACCATGGACAAGGAAAACCACCACCTGCACAAGCCGGTGTTCATCGGCGAAATTCGGGCCGATGGCCAGTTCAACGTGGTCTGGAAGACGCCTGGCCCGGTGGTGGCCGACCCTTGGAGCGACTTCATTGCCGAAAACAAGGGCAAGAAGAACGTGCCCGAGATGAAGAAATGACAGCCTGACGGAGCAAGCCAGACGGGCCCTGTTGGGGCGGCGTCTGGCTGACTGTCTGTCTGTCCCTTGCCTCGGCACAAGGTGGTGTGGCTGAAGCCTACCCACCTCTCCCTCTGAAAGACAGACCCATGCGTCTCTTACCGACATCGTGGTGGTCGGCTGTTTTTTGTGCGCTCTGGCTGTTGGCCAGCCCAACAGCGCATGCCTTGACCGCTGAGCAAGCGCTGAGCTTGGCGCGTGGCGACAGCGACGAGCGCATTGCCACCATCAACGCCCTCGCCACCACCCCAGACGAACGGGGCGCCGCGTTGCTGTCTGCACTGGGCGAAGAGCGCGTGCGCGTCCAAGACGACCTGGTGCTGATCGTGCGCGATGACGTCGCCAGCGACGCGGTTACCGGCGCACCCATCGCCCTGGGCGACAGCGCCGAAGACGTGATTGTGAACAACCGCATCCGCTCTGCACTGGCCACCGCGCTGGCTGGCATGGAGCTGGTGGGTGGCACGCCTGAGCGCCAACGTGCGGCAGCGCTTACCTTGCAACGCAGCAGTTTCAATGAGCCCGACGCCGACCAGCTGCCGGTGATCGAGCGTGCGCTCGCCGCTGATCTGGACGATGACGCTCGCCAGACGCTGGAGCTGGCCCAGGCAGCGGTGCTGCTGGCTAGCGAAGACG
>JBLIJY010000291.1:0-3633 GCA_047636095.1 Hydrogenophaga sp.
TACGCGCCTACAAACTGTTCGAAGCTGCGAAGTATAGCAGCACCCGAGAGCCGCTTCCCAGCCTACCGATCGCGGTCTATTTGCGCCGCACGTCGCACACGCCCGACACGTCGCCCACCACCGACATGGCCCGGGCTACCTGCCGTGCGTCGGCCACCTCAATGGTGAACGTCATCCAGGCCATGCCCCGCACCGACTGCGTCTGGACACCAGTCACATTCATCCTCTCTCGCGCAAACACATCCGAGATGTCACGCAACAGACCGGGGCGGTCCAAAGCCTGCACCGCCACATCCACCGGATACACCGCAGCCTCACCATCGGCCCGAGCGCCGCCAGTCCACTGCACTTCGATCAACCGATCCGGGCTCTTGCGCTGCAAATGAGCGAAGTCGGGGCAGTCGACGCGGTGCACACTCACCCCCTTGCCCCGCGTGACAAAGCCGCCAATCTCATCGGGGGGCGCTGGCTTGCAGCACTTGGCGAGCTGGGTCATGAGCGAGGCCACGCCCACCACCAGCACACCCGCGTTGGCCTGGGCTTGGCTGCGCCGTGGCCGCTTGAGCCAAGGCGCCATCTCGGGATGGGCAGGCTGGGGTTCTGGTGGACGCAGATGGGTCTCGATTGCTCGCAACGACAGCTCGTCTTTGCCAACTTGCTCAAACAGCGCCTGCGCCGAATCCAGGCCCAGGCCGGTGGCGAGGTCGTCGAGCTTGAGCGCGGTACGGCCTTCTCGCTGCAGCAGTTTTTCCACCGCTTCGCGTCCACGGGCCACCGTCTCGTGCATCGCCTGGGCGTTGAACCAAGCCCGCACCTTGGTCTTGGCACGGTGACTCACCAGATAGCCCAACTCGGCGTTGAGCCAGTCGCGCGAAGGCCCGCCTTCCTTGCTCGCGTTGATCTCCACCGTCTGGCCGTTTTGCAGCGGCGTGCTCAGCGGCACCATGGCGCCATCCACCCGCGCGCCGCGGCAGCGATGGCCCAGATCGGTATGCACCGTGTAGGCGAAATCGACCGCTGTGGCGCCCTGCGGCAACTCAACAATGGCGGCATCGGGTGTGAGCACGTAGATGCGGTCATCGAACAGGCCGCTGGCAGCACCACTGAGATCGCGCTCCCAGGCCAGCAACTGGCGCAGCACCGCGATCTTGGCGTCGTACGACGAGCCGGCTGACACACCCGCATAGCCCTTGGCGCCAGCTTCTTTGTAGGCCCAGTGTGCGGCCACGCCGTGCTCGGCGTGGTCGTGCATGGCCTGGCTGCGAATCTGGATCTCGAAGGCTCGGCCCTCGGCGTCGCGCACCACCGTGTGCAGCGACTGGTAGCCATTGGGCTTGGGCTTGGCGATGTAGTCGTCGAACTCGGCCGTCAGCGGCGCGAAATGCGCATGGACATGCGCCAGCACCGCGTAACAGGCCGCCACGTCGGACACCACCACGCGCAGTGCCCGGATATCGAAAACCTGTTCGAAATCCAGCCCTTTGCCCCGCATCTTTTTCACGATGCTGTAGATGTGTTTCGGCCGTCCCTGTACAGAAGCACCCATGCCCTGCGCCATCAGCGCGTTTTCCAGTGCCTCGCGGACCTGCTCGACATGGCTTTCGCGCTCGGCGCGCTTCTCATCGAGCATGCGGGCCACCTCACGGTAAGTCACCGGCTCCAGGAAACGAAACGCGAGGTCTTCCATTTCCCATTTGATTTGCCAGATGCCCAGGCGGTTGGCCAGCGGCGCAAACACGTGCAGCGCTTCGCTGGCCAGCGCCTGCCCTGGCTCACCTTTGCTGGCGGCGTAGAAACGCAGCGTCTGCAAGCGCGAAGCCAGGCGCAGCATCACCACGCGCAGGTCGCGCGAAAACGCCAGTAGCATCTTGCGCACGTTCTCGGTCTGGCTCGCGGCCAGTTCCGACACCGGCTGTTTGGTGAGCGAGGCCATCGGCAGAGCCGCGTCCTGCGCAGCGGCGCGTTCTTCGATTTTCTTGGCCAGCGCCTGCGCCGCCTTGATGCGCGCTTGGCGTTGCAGCTGCACCAGCTTGGTGGTCTCCACCGCAAGCGCGGCAAAGGTCTCGCCGAAGGCCTTGGCAATCACCTCCTGCGGTCGGTTCAGGTGCTCGCAGGCATAGACCAGGTACGCCGCCGCTTGCATCGCCTCCGAGCCCCCGATCTGGCACAGGATTTCAGCCACGGCATCCGCGTGCTCCAAAACGTTCTCGCCTGTGTCGAGTTGCTCGCTGGCGAGCAGCGGCTCGGCAAATGCCCGGGCGCGCAACAAGGCCTGGGGCTGCTGCGGCAGGCTGGCCGAGGTGGCGGCCACGATGGCTGAGGGCGAGTCAGGCGATCCTGGGTGCGCGACCAGCTCAGGCGCTGCGTCCACGGCAGCGTCGCGGCTGGGGACAGGCTTGCGCTTGATGGCCACAGCGGCTCGCGATCAGTTGCTCAGTCCGCCAGCAGGAAATCGCTGACGGCAGCGCACTGGTCGGGCGCGATCAGGGTGGGTGCGTGACCCACACCTGGGAAAGACACACAGTGCGCTCGCGGCCCGCGCTCGGCCATGCGCTCAGCGGTTTGCGCGGTGAGCAAGTCTGAGTCGGTGCCGCGTAGCAGCAAGGTGGGCGCGGTGATGCGGTCGAACAGGCCCCAGAGCATGGCTTCGCCATCGCGCACCCCTTGCTGTGCGGCTTGCGGATCGGCGGCCAGCATGGCGTGCACGGGCACGGCGATGGCGGGGTCGTAGTGCAGCCACCAGCGGCCCTCGCGCTCACGCAGCAAAGGGCGCGACAAGGCACGCCATTGCTCGGGCGTGTGGGGACCAAACCCGGCGGAGATGGACGCCAGGTAGTCGCAGGCAGCCTGTTCGCTGTCAAAGGAGGGGTTGCGACCCAGGTAAGCGCCGATGCGCTGCAGCGCCTCCCACTGCAGCACCGGTCCGACATCGTTGAGCACCAGCCGGCGCAAGCCCAGCGCGGGAAGCGCTGCCAGCGCCATGCCGATCAACCCGCCCATGCTGGTGCCCACCCAGTCGATCACCAGCTCGGGTTGAGCCGAGCGCAGGTGCACGATCAGCGCCGCAAGGTCGGCTGCGTAAGTCGGCACTTGGTAGCCTGTGGGGTCGGCCAGCCAGTCGCTGTGGCCGCGTCCGGCCACGTCCACCGCGATCACGCGGCAGTGGGGCTGGAGATGCTGCGCGAGGACATCGAAGTCGCGGCCCTGGCGCGACAGGCCGTGCACGCAGATCACCACGTGCGCACGATCGGCAGCCTCGGCACGCCATTCCCAGTACGCCAGGCGTCGGGGGGCGTCCGTGGTGGCGACTGGATCACCAACGGTGAGAAATTGCAGGAAGGGTTCGGACATGGCGAATGAAAAAAGGAATGAAAACGGGTCCGCGATAATCGAGGGCAAGTCTTTCAACCTATCGTAATGGAACTGGAGCTGCCCCATGCTTGCCAACAAAACCGCCCTCATCACCGGATCCACCAGCGGCATCGGTCTGGGCATTGCCAAGGCGCTGGCGCGCCAAGGCGCCAACATCGTGCTCAACGGCTTCGGTGACAGCGAGACGCCCCAAAAGGAAATCGCCGCGTTGGGCGCGAAGGTGGTCCACCACGGCGCCGACATGAGCAAACCCGCCGAGAT
>JBLIJY010000292.1:0-3629 GCA_047636095.1 Hydrogenophaga sp.
CTGTCGCTCATGTTCCTGTGGTTTGGCGCCTTCGGCTTTCTGGGCAACGTGGTGGTGTCGCGTTACATCGACCAGATCGGTGCGCCGCGCGCTGTGCTGCTCATGATGGGCGCCATTGTGCTGTCGCTGTCGCTGCTGCTGTGGCCGCTGGGACGGCTGGGCTTGTGGCAGCAAGCGCTGGTGCTGGTGCCGTGGGCGATCGGGTGTTTTGCCGCCAACTCCGCGCAACAGGCGCGCCTGGTGCACCAGTCGCCGGAACTGGCCAGCGCCACGGTGGCGCTCAACACCTCGGCCATGTACGCCGGCCAAGGCCTGGGCGCGGCGCTGGGCGGCGTGATGATTGCGCAGGGCCAGATGCTGCGCCTGCATGAGGTGGGCCTGGTGTTGATGGGCCTGGCGATGGGCTTGAGCGTGTGGGCGGCGCGGCGCGTGGCGGCCCACACGCCCGATCAAAAACGCTCGTAAGGCATCAGATAGCGCCACTGGCCGGCGGCCAGGCCGGTGAGGCCGATGCGCCCCATCCGCAGGCGCTGAACGCTGGTGGGCTTGACGCCAGCGCGCTCGCACAGGTGCGCCACCTGCCCAGCCAGATTGCCCTTGATCGCCAGCCGCAAACGGCGCTCGCTCTGCCAGCTGGCGCGCGCCTTGTTCAGCGCCCAACCCTCGAAGAACAGCGCCTGCCCCAGCGACTGCAGGGTGGCTTCGCGCCGCGCGTCATCATCCAGCGCCGCGTCGTCCGCCACCTCGACCAGCCACTCGTGTTCCACCGGTGCCACCCGATCGTCGAGCTTGCGCGCCACGCCCGGGTTTTGGGTGAACACCATCAGGCCGCTGGCCCCTGGCGCCAGCGGCGCAGCTGGCAGCAGCTTGTGCAGATGCACCTTCAGCGGGCGCACGCCGGAGCGGTCGCCCTTGAACCGGGAGGCAGGCGCAAACCACTGGGCCGCGAGCGCGTCGGGCAAGGGCGGCACGTCGGGCAGTGCCAGCCCCGCCGGTTTGTGCCAGATCAGCGTGACCGAGGCCAGGTCTTCGAGCGTGGCCTTGGCGTCCAGCGTGACCTGCTGCGCATCGCTCACCCGTGCCATCGGCTCCTCGACCACGGTGCCGTCCACCCGCACCCAGCCGCCAGCGATGTAGCGCTCAGCATCGCTGCGCGAGCACGGCAACTGGGCCGCGAGGCGTTTGGCCAGGCGCTGGGGTTCGGGCGGAGCCCCGCGCTGGGATTCGGCACCTGCCATGGTTTTCATGCTCAAGATGAGAACAGGAAATTCATCACGTCGCCATCTTTGACCACGTATTCCTTGCCTTCGGCCCGCATCTTGCCGGCGTCCTTGGCGCCCTGCTCGCCTTTGTAGGTGACGAAGTCGTCGAACGCAATGGTCTGGGCACGGATGTAGCCCTTTTCGAAATCAGTGTGGATCACACCCGCCGCCTGCGGCCCGGTGTCGCCTTTGTGGATGGTCCAGGCGCGCACTTCCTTGACACCCGCAGTGAAATAGGTTTGCAGACCCAGCAGCTGGTAGGCGGCGCGGATCAGCCGATTCAGACCCGGCTCGTCCTGACCCAGCTCCTTCAAGAATTCCAGCCGGTCGGCGTCTTCCATCTCAGAAAGTTCGGCTTCAATCTTGGCGCAGATGGCGACCACGGGCGCGTTCTGCTTCTGAGCGAAGGCCTTGAGCCGGTCCAGGAACGGGTTGTTCTCGAAACCGTCTTCGGCCACGTTGGCCACGAACATGGCGGGCTTGGCGGTGATCAGGAAAAACTGCGCGAGCTGCGCTTGCTCGTCCTTGCTGAAGTCGATGGTGCGCACCGGCTGGGTGTCGTTCAGCGCGACCAGGCATTTCTCCAGAATGGCCAGCTGCTTGACCGACTCCTTGTCACCCGAGCGCGCCGTCTTGCTCACGCGGTGAATGGCTTTTTCCACCGCTGCCAAGTCAGCCAGGCACAGCTCGGTCAGGATCACCTCAATGTCGGCGATCGGGTCGACCTTGTTGGCGACGTGGATCACGTTGTCGTCTTCGAAGCAGCGCACCACGTTGACGATGGCGTCGGTCTCGCGGATGTGGGCCAGAAACTTGTTGCCCAAGCCCTCGCCGGTGCTCGCGCCCGCCACTAGACCAGCAATGTCCACAAACTCCACGATGGCCGGCACCACGCGCTCGGGTTCGACGATGGTGGCCAACTGCGCGAGGCGCAAATCGGGCACCTCGACCACGCCAGTATTCGGCTCGATGGTGCAAAAGGGGTAGTTTTCGGCGGCGATGCCGGCCTTGGTCAGCGCGTTGAAAAGGGTGGACTTGCCGACGTTGGGCAGGCCCACGATGCCGCATTGGAGACTCATGTCGGAGCTTTCGGGTTCTGTGGGTAACTCGCCATTTTACGGGGCGGGTTGTGGCGTGCCACCGAGGTGTTTTGGTCATTTTTCCAAGCGCACGAGAAGGAGCGGGGTGCGCACCAGCTGTGAGCTTCGCCTAAAAGCCCCGCCGAACCCAATGACTGCTGCGTGGCTTAGCGCACAGACGCTTCACTGCGCTGCGGTGCAAGCTGCGCTGATGCAGGTGGTTTACATCCGCAGCAAAGCCAGTTCAACATTCCGTTGAGCGGCTGGTCATACCCAGGAAATTTTTATGCATGACATTATCGACACGGCCGTAGCGGCCGGTACCTTCAAGACCTTGGCTGCTGCCCTGACGGCTGCGGACCTGGTGGACACGCTCAAGAGCACCGGACCTTTCACGGTGCTTGCACCCACCGACGAGGCATTCGCCAAACTACCGGAGGGCACCGTGGACAGTCTGCTCAAAGACGTGCCCAAGCTCAAGGCCATCCTCACCTACCACGTGGTCAGTGGCAAGGTGATGGCTGCCGATGTGATGAAGATGGACGGCCAGTCTGCCAAGACGGTCAACGGCGCTGAGTTGAAGATCAGCACGCAAGGTGGCGTGAAGCTCAACGGCAACGTCCACGTCACCAAAACCGACATCGAATGCACCAACGGCGTGATCCACGTGGTCGATTCGGTGCTGATGCCGCCAGCCTGACATTTTTGAACCTCTCCGGTGCTGCTTCGCACCGGAGACACCAGCACTCAATCGAAAGAACACCATGAAAACACGTTTCCTCGCCGCCGCCGTCCTGGCGTTGGCCTCAATATCGGCCCAGGCTGCAGACATCGTCGATACCGCCGTGGCTGCCAGCAATTTCAAGACGCTGGTGACGGCGCTCAAAGAGGCCGGCTTGGTGGACACGCTCAGGGGTCCGGGGCCCTTCACCGTCTTTGCCCCCACCGACGAAGCTTTTGCGAAGATTCCAAAGGCTGACCTCGACAAGCTGCTGGCGAACAAGGCCAAGCTGAAGGCGGTGCTGACGTACCACGTGGTCTCGGGCAAGGTCATGGCCGCTGACATCAAGGCTGGCAAGGTGAAGTCGGTGCAAGGCGAGCAACTCACCCTTGCCACAAAAGGCGGTGTGATGGTGAACAAGGCCAAGGTGGTTTCTGCCGATGTGGTGGCTGACAACGGCGTCATCCACGCCATCGACACGGTGCTGATGCCCAAGTAAGCGACCATGGCGGAGGTTGGGCTCTTGGTCGCGTTGCAAGCCTTGTTGTGGATGGCCCCGCTGGCGGT
>JBLIJY010000293.1:0-3619 GCA_047636095.1 Hydrogenophaga sp.
GTGTGATCAGCTTGTCGTGCTGCAGACCAACGTGGTGTCTGTGGCTGGACCAGGGATAGTCGCCTGCCTCTGTCACGAGACGCGCACGCACCGGGTTGAGATCGATGTACGCCATGCACGCCAGCAAATAGCGCTCGGTCTCGATGAGCGTGGAGCGATAGCGCCCCTCCCACAAGGTGCCGCTGCGGCCCTGGGCGGCATTGAAATGGCGCACATAGCGCCGCCCCACCGCTTGCATCATTTGCGGCAGGCCCGTCTCGGTGGTGGGTGTGACCAGCAGGTGAAAGTGATTGCCCATCAACACATAGGCGTGTACCGCGACCTGAAACTTGTCTGCGTACTCGGCCCACAACGCGAGCAGCACGCGCCGGTCTGCATCGCTGGCAAAGATAGGCTGTCGGTTGTTGCCCCGCTGGATGACGTGGTGCGGATAACCGGGAACCGTGAGACGGGGAAGTCGGGCCATGGGTTTTTCCACTCAGGTGACACAGTTCCCGTATGGTAATTGGAATCTGACCCCAATTAAAGGACACGCCGGTGCGCAGGCCATTACAGAAAACGGCTGGGTTGCCCGACGATCAGTTTGGCCAGTTCGTCGAGTTCGGTGCTGTTCAACTGAGCCAAGGTGTACTGGGTGCTCGTGATTTCAAGGCCGCCCACCGCAGCCAACCGGACATCAAAGCTGCCGTTCTCGTGGTTGGGCGTGACCCGCACGCTGGCGCGCGCTGCCATGTCGTGCAAAAACACAATCGACTGCAAGCGGTTGGTGTCGGGGTGACGCAGCTCTTGGCGCTCATGGCGCACCTGCCCCGCCCGCAGGCGCCGCTCGACCCGCTCCAGGTCGGGCGGGAAGTTGACGCTCACACGGCCTTTGGGCAGCCCATTGGTGCCCGCCACACGGGGTGGCTGCGGCTCCAACTGCCAACCCAAGGCGAGGTACTCGAACACCTCTTGGCCGCGCAAGGTTTTCTTGCGGGCATCAAACCGAAACCCAGTCTGCTTCATGGGTGGCCAAGGCGTTTTACCGTCCAGGCTCAGGCTGGGCGCTGCGGGCTCGATCACATTGAGCTGGCGTGGCAGTTCCATGAAGTAATGCCACACCACTTTGCAAGCGGCCTCGGTGGCCGCTGTGTGGGTATCCAGTTGCTGAAGCTCGTCGCCTTGCTGCGTTTGCAGAGACTGCGCTTGTTGCTTGAGCTGATTCAAGAAACTCATTGAAAATTCCCTATCGACGAGAAGGTGGTGCGCTGAAATCCTAGCAAATAAAGCCAGAAAAAGTTCAGCGGTTCGAATCGGTCCTGATTCAGACTGCACCCATTTCAATCGAGCTGCGTTGAGGCCTTGGACAACGCGCCGCGCGAGGTGTCAGGGAAACAACACGCGTCCCAACAGCCGCTCGTGTTCGCGAATCGCAAAACGGTCGGTCATGCCAGCGATGTAATCGGCCACCTGGCGGGCACGCTGCTGCAAGGAATCGGCTGCGCTGGCGTGTGCGTCGGGGAGTTGTGCCGGGTCGTCCAGGTAGCAGGTGAACAGATCGCTGACCACTTGTTGGGCGCGGTCGGTGGTCTCCACCACCTGCGGGTGGCGGTAGAGATTGCGCAGCAAAAACGTCTTGAGCAGCTGGGATTGCGCGCGCATGTCGGGCGAGAAGGCGACCAGCGGATGCGCGCGGCGCACCGCATCGGCAGTGTCCACCCCGGCGGCGTCCAGGGCGGCCTGGGTGGTTCGGATCACGTCGTACACCTGCTCGCTGAGCATGAGTCGGATGGACTCGAACAGCAGGCGGCGCCCTTGCAATTGCGGATGGTCGGCCAGGGCTTGGCGGCGAAATCCATCGAACAGCGGCACCTCGGCCACCTGCTCCAGGCTCAGCAAGCCAGAGCGCACGCCGTCGTCGATGTCGTGCGCGTTGTAGGCGATCTCATCGGCCAGGTTGCCCAGCTGGGCCTCCAGCGAAGGCGAGCCACCGCGCAAGAAGCGGGCCGCCACGCCGCCGGGCTCCTGGGCTTCCAGCCGCTCGGCGTTGGCGCGCGAGCAGTGCTTGAGGATGCCTTCGCGGGTCTCGAAACAGAGATTGAGCCCATCGAAGTCCGGGTAGCGCTCTTCGAGCCGATCGACCACGCGCAGGCTTTGCAGGTTGTGCTCAAAATCCCAGCCCGGCGCGCCCTGCTCAACCTGGGCCGACCCGGCGAGCGAGCGCAGACAAGCGTGCAAGGCATCTTGTCCGGCGTGGCCAAACGGCGTGTGGCCCAAATCGTGTGCCAGCGCGATGGCTTCCACCAGGTCTTCGTTCAGCCGCAACGTGCGCGCGATGCTGCGCCCCAGCTGCGCCACCTCCAGCGAGTGGGTCAGGCGGGTGCGAAACAGATCACCTTCGTGGTTCAGGAACACCTGGGTTTTGTAGACCAGACGGCGGAAAGCGGTGGAGTGAATGACGCGATCGCGGTCCCGCTGGAAGGCGGTTCGCGTGGGCGCTTCAGGCTGAGAAAAACGGCGTCCGCGGCTGTGGGCGGGATCGCTGGCATACGGAGCCAGCCCGCTGACCGAGCCACCCGCAGGTACTGAGACCGGAGCCGCGTGCGTCATGCAGCCGCGCAGCTGGCGGCGATCACCTGCGCCACCAAGGCATCGGGCGCAGGGCGCACCGTGGCCAGGCCCGGGCCATCGATCAACACAAACCGGATCTCACCCGCCTCGGCCTTCTTATCGACCCGCATCAAACTGAGGTAGCGGCCCGCGTTGTCTTGGGCGTCCAACACCGGCGCCACCACCGGCAGCCCCGCGCGGCGCACCAGCCCGGTGAGGCGCTCCACAAACGCCCGGTCCACCAGACCCAGCGCCTCGGACAACCGGGCCGCCATCACCAAACCGCAGCCCACCGCCTCGCCGTGCAGCCATTGCCCGTAGCCCATGCCAGCCTCGATCGCGTGGCCAAAGGTGTGGCCAAAGTTCAGGATGGCGCGCAAGCCGGTTTCGCGCTCGTCTTGCCCGACCACCCAAGCCTTGATCTCGCAACTGCGCTTGACCGCATAGGCCAAGGCCGCCGGGTTTTGCACCAAGAGGTCGTCCAGATGCGACTCGATCCACTCAAAAAACGCCATATCGGCGATCGGGCCGTATTTGATGACCTCAGCCAGCCCGGCGCTGAGTTCGCGCGGGGGCAAGGTCTTCAAGGTGTCGAGATCGCAGATCACCCGCTGCGGCTGGTAAAACGCGCCGATCATGTTCTTGCCCAGCGGGTGGTTGATGGCAGTCTTGCCACCCACCGACGAATCCACCTGCGCCAGCAGCGTCGTTGGCACCTGCACAAAGGGCACACCGCGCATGTAGCTGGCGGCGGCAAAGCCGGTCATGTCGCCCACCACGCCACCGCCCAGCGCAAACAGCACCGTCTTGCGGTCGCAGCTGTTGGCCAGCAAGGCGTCAAAAATGCGGTTCAGGGTCTCCCAGCTTTTGAACGCTTCGCCATCGGGCAACTCGACCGAGTGCACGGCACGAAAGCGCCCCGTCAACGCCGTTCGCAACCGCTGCGCATACAGCGGCGCCACGGTGGTGTTGGTGACGATCAGCGCGGTGGCGGCCTGGGGCAGACCGGTATAACTCTCAGCGTTGTCCA